>NZ_JBHXTQ010000003.1:0-90830 GCF_042677305.1 Kitasatospora sp. NPDC127121
GGCCCCCCTGGACGGGGGGCCGGGCCTTCGGCGTTCCCGGCGCGGCGTCCGGCCGGCCGGAGGCGTGCTGGACCTGCGGCGATCGGCTCGCTACGGTGTTGGGCGTCATGTGCAGGCAACACCGCCTGCCGACGCGGGAGCTCGGAGCACCGGGCTGAGAGGGCGCTGACCGGAACGTCGACGGACGGACCGACGGCTGCGTCGACCGCAGGAACCTGACCGGGTAATGCCGGCGTAGGGAGTTTGAGGTCAGATGACCACGTTCGAAGCACAGCCGCAGCCTGCCCGCAGCACCGGGAACAGCGGCACCGAGGCCGGCGGCAGCGAGACCGGCGAGGCCGCCACCGCCTCCGTCACCAGCGCCGGCACCGGCTACCCCACCCCGGCCTGGCGCAAGGCCTACCGCGAAGGGTCCCGGCCCGACCTGCGGGTCCCGTACCGCGAGGTGCAGCTCACCAACGGCAGGACCGTCCCGCTGTACGACACCTCCGGCCCGTACACCGACCAGGCCTACGAACCCGACGTGCGGCGCGGCCTGCCCGCCCTGCGCGACGCCTGGATCCGCCTGCGCGGCGACGTCGAGGAGTACGACGGCCGCGAGGCCCGCCCCGAGGACGACGGGATCAAGCACACCTCGCCGCGCGGCGGGAACCTGCGCAACCTGGACGCCGTCTTCCCGGGCCGCCCGCGCCGCCCCCTGCGCGGCCGCGGCGGTGCCGCCGTCACCCAACTCGCCTACGCCAAGCGGGGCGTGGTCACCCCCGAGATGGAGTTCGTGGCGCTGCGCGAGGGCCTCGCCCCCGAGTACGTGCGGGCCGAGGTGGCCCGCGGCCGGGCCGTCATCCCGGTCAACGTGAACCACCCCGAGGTGGAGCCGGCGATCATCGGCACCAACTTCCTGGTGAAGATCAACGCCAACATCGGCAACTCCGCCGTCACCTCCTCGATCGAGGAGGAGGTGGAGAAGATGACCTGGGCCACCCGCTGGGGCGCCGACACCGTCATGGACCTCTCCACCGGCCGCAACATCCACACCACCCGCGAGTGGATCCTGCGCAACTCCCCCGTGCCGATCGGCACCGTGCCGCTCTACCAGGCCCTGGAGAAGGTCGACGGCAAGGCCGAGGACCTGAGCTGGGAGGTGTACCGGGACACCGTCATCGAGCAGTGCGAGCAGGGCGTCGACTACATGACCGTCCACGCCGGCGTCCTGCTCCGGTACGTCCCGCTGACCGCCCGCCGCAAGACCGGCATCGTCTCGCGCGGCGGCTCGATCATGGCCGCCTGGTGCCTGGCGCACCACCAGGAGAACTTCCTCTACAGCAACTTCGAGGAGCTCTGCGACATCCTCGCGCGCTACGACGTCACCTTCTCGCTCGGCGACGGCCTGCGCCCCGGCTCCATCGCGGACGCCAACGACGAGGCGCAGTTCGCCGAACTGCAGACCCTCGGCGAACTCGGCCGGATCGCCCGCGAGCGCGACGTCCAGGTGATGATCGAAGGCCCGGGCCACGTCCCGATGCACAAGATCAAGGAGAACATGGATCTCCAGAAGGAGATCTGCGACGAGGCGCCGTTCTACACCCTCGGCCCGCTCACCACCGACGTCGCCCCCGGCTACGACCACATCACCTCGGGCATCGGCGCCGCGATGATCGCCTGGTGGGGCACCGCGATGCTCTGCTACGTCACGCCCAAGGAGCACCTGGGCCTGCCCAACCGCGACGACGTCAAGACCGGCGTGATCACCTACAAGATCGCCGCTCACGCCGCCGACCTCGCCAAGGGCCACCCCGGCGCCCAGGACTGGGACGACGCCCTCTCCGACGCCCGCTTCGAGTTCCGCTGGGAGGACCAGTTCAACCTGGCCCTCGACCCGGAGACCGCCCGCGCCTTCCACGACGAGACCCTCCCCGCCGAACCCGCCAAGACGGCCCACTTCTGCTCCATGTGCGGCCCGAAGTTCTGCTCGATGAAGATCAGTCAGAAGATCCGCGCCGAGCACGGTGACGGTTCCAGCGCCGTGGAGACCGAGTTTGACGCCGAGGCCCTGGCGGGCATGGCGGAGAAGTCCGCCGAGTTCGCCGCCCAGGGCAACCGCGTCTACCTCCCCCTCGCCGACTGAGGCTGCCGCGCACGGCGAGCCCTCCCCCGGATGCGGGGGAGGGCTCGGCGGTCGAACAGCCCGGGCTTGGATATCTGCATTGTGCAGGCATCGGCGCTAGAATGCAGACATGACAGCGCTCACCATCCGGGACGTCCCGGACGACCAGATCCAGACTCTGAAGGTCCGCGCCGCCCAGGCCGGCAAGTCGCTGCAGGCGTTCATGCAGGACCTGATTGCCAGGGAGACGTCCAGGCCCACGATGGCGGAGATGATGGCGCGGCTGGACCGCGAGACCACCGCCCGCGTCAGTGCCGCCGACGTCGTCGCGGCCATCGACGAGGGGCGAGCCGGGCGTTGATCGTCATCGACTGTTCCGCCTTGGTCCTGGTCCTCACGGCGCACGGCCCGGACGGGGAACTCGTCCGGGGCCGGGTGGCCGCGGCGGGGGACGTCTACGCCCCCACCCTCCTGGACTACGAGATCCAGTCGGCCCTTCTCGGCATGCAGCGGGGCGGCAAGCTGACCGAGCGGGAAGTGGAACGAGCGGTCGCCGCCTACCGGATGCTTCCCATCGCCAAGCGGGAGACGCTGGCGTTCTGGGACAGGGTGAAGAAGCTGCATGCCAACCTCAGCGCCTACGACGCCCAGTACGTCGCCCTGGCGGAAGCCCTCGGCGTACCGCTGATCACCAGTGACGCGAGGATCAGGCGCAGCGGCGCGGCGAAGTGCGACATCGAGGTCTTCGCCTCGATCGGCCCCTAGCCGGAGCAGCGCGCCTCAGCGGTGCCTTCGTCGGTGCGGTGCGGGTCAGGCGAGGGCGGGGGCGGGTTCGAGGAGGCCGGTGGCGCGGTCGGCGGTGAGGATGCCGAGGATGTAGCCGTCGTCGTCGACGACGGGCCAGACCGCCATGCGTTTGATCCGCATCGTGATCGCGGCCAGGGCCAGGCCCAGGGCCGGCCAGGCGAACGGGCCGCGCTGGTGCACGGTGGCGCCGATCGAGGTCCGCTCGGTGGTCCGGGGGTGCTCCAGGAAGGTGTGGAGCCCGGTGCGGGTGACCAGCCCCTCGCACCGGCCGTCGTGGTCGCGGACGAGCAGGTACTCGACGTGGGCGCCGCGCAGGATGTCGTTGGCCTGGTCGACGGTGCTGTCGTCGGCTATCTGGTACTCGCAGGGCTCCATCGCGTCGGCGACCGTGAGGCCGTGCCCGGTGCGTGCCGCCTGCGGGGCGTGAGTGGTCACGGTGGTCACCGCTTCCCGTCCCCGGGTGCCCGGCCGGAACGGCTCGGACGACCCTTCACCCAGAACGAAGCCGGAACGGGTACCGGGATGCGGAATGCCCTGGATGTCTTCGAGCGTACTCCCGTGACGGGAGGCCCGTCGGAGGGTGCCGCGGAGTACCGTTGGGAGACAACCGAGGACATTCCGTATACCGGTACCGGCGCTGGTGTCGCCCTAGGTCATGACAGGTCCCTGCGGACCGGACGGGCGGCTTCTGATGCTGCCGATCCCCCTCCCTGTTCCCGCCACCCCCGGGCCGTGGTCCGTGCCCGGCGTCCCGTTGCTGCCACGTCTGGTGCTGGAGCCGACGATGTCGCGGGGCGGGGTCTTCGACGGCGCCTGGTGGCCGCGTTCGAACCGGGTGCTGGCCGAACTGCCGGACTTGGTCACCGCGCTCGGCGCCCACCTGGGGCGCATCATCCGGGTGGGCCTCGACACCTCGGCCTGGGACGGCGTGCCCCGGTCCGTCGTGGTGAACGGCCTCCTGATCAGGGTCAACTGGCTCACCAGCAGCCACGCGACCATCAGCGTCACCCGGGGATTCCAGGATCACTTCCTCCTCCTGGTGGTGCCGCCCCGTACCGACCCGGAGAAGGCCTCCACGGCGATGGCGGGGGCGTCCGCGACCGGCAACCACACCCCGGCGGCCGAACTGCTGACCTCCTGACGGCTGTTGCCCACCGGAACCCGGTGAGCCGAGCCGGAAGACGACGGTCTGCACCCGGGGGGAACCGGCTCCCCCGTGCGGGGGAGCAGCGGCACACCACCGGACGTCGTACCGGGGTATGACGGTTGATCCGGCCCCGTGGTGTGACGACCGCCCGGTCGGTGTCACGGGAGGGTGAGGCCAACAGCCGAACGAGGGTGAGGAGCCCGAAGATGTCCGCGATCCGCCGTCAGACCAGCACCGCCGCCCGGGCCTTCCTGGCGTTGCCGGCCGGGGTGGTGGGGGCGGCGCTGGTGCTCGCCGGCCGGCCCGGTCGGGCCGCGCGGTGGCAGGCGTGGGTGTCCGGGGGCCGGGGCTGGACCGGTGGCCGGGTGCTGGGGCGGGCGGCGCTCGGGTTGCCGTTGGACGCGGCGGCGTTCCTGCTGGTGGGGTACTCGCTCTTCAACTCGGTGCGGAACTTCGGGTACCCGGTCTGGTACCTGGACACGGACTACCACCAGGCCTGGGGCGGCCCGACCATGGCCGGGGTGTGGGCGGTGCACGCGGCCGGCTGGGGGCTCTGCCTGTACGTGCTGCTGCGCTGGCCGGTGGGGTGGCTCGCGCGCGGCCAGCGGGCGCTGGGCGAGCGGCTGCTGGGCGGGCGGCCGCCGGTGTCCGGTGTTCAGGTGACGTCGTCGGGGCTGGTGAAGGCGGGGCTGGTGTAGCCGGGGGCGGTGAAGTCGGGGGCCGGGGTGGGGACGGTGCCGGGGCTGGTGAAGTCGGGCGAGGTGTAGTCGGCGGTGGGGACGGGGCCCGGGCTGGAGAAGTCGGGTGAGGTGTACCCCGGGCTGGTGAAGTCGGGGGCGCCGGCGGGGACGGCGGGCAGGTGGGTGTGCAGGTAGGGGAGCAGGCCGCGGTCGCGCAGCGCGGTGCGCCATTCGCGGCGGGCGTCGGCGAGTTCGGCGGCGAGTTCGGGGTCGGTGCCGGCCGGGGCGGCGGCGCCGCCGTCGCGTATGGCGGTGAGGACGAGTCCGATGATGCCGATGGCCATCGCGGCGACTCCGGCGGCGAGGGCGACCCAGCCGGCGGTGACGAGGCTGCGGGCGAGGGTGAGGTCGGGGTTGGCGGCGCGCAGCAGGTAGCCGATGAGCAGCAGGACGAGGGCGGCGGTCCAGGCGAGGACCGGGGTGAGCACGGTGAGGACGGGGAAGAGCCCGGCGCCGCCGTTGGCGGAGCGCAGTTGGGTGAGCAGTCCGGGGGCGATGGGTTCGGCGCCCGGGGGCGGCGGGGGTGTGGTGCGCAGGGTCTCGCGCAGCCGGGTGTAGTGCGTGTACTCGGTGGCGGCCGCGGCGGCGATGGCGTCGGCGTCGCGCAGGGCGCGGATGCGCAGCTGGTCGGTGGTGAGCGCGCCGGGGGCGCGCAGGGCGGTGAGGACGGTGCGGTCGCGCAGGGCTTCGGCGAGGAGGCGCTCGTATTCCGGGCGGTCCTCGGCGAGCAGCGGCGGGGGGTTGGACATGGGGACCCCGTTCATGCGCACCCCGGTTCGCTCCGCCCCAGGGGCCGCGGGACCCTCAGGGGCGCCGAAACGGGCGCGGAGGCGGGCCGCCGGACGGGCGGCCGGGTGTGGTGTGCCTCATGGTAGGGGCGGGCGCGGCCGTGCTGACAGTCGGTTTCCGGAATTTCGCGCCCCGGCCCGCGCGCGTGCGGCGGCCCGGGCGCCGGGAACGCCCGTTCGACCGACCCTGGCCTGCGGGCCTCAGTTGACGGGGAGTCGGGCGACGAGCAGGCGCCCTTCCATGGTGACGCCGCCGTCCATGGCCACCGCGAGGTCGTCGGCGTAGACGTAGGGGCCGGGGATGTGCGGCGGCTGGCCGTCGTCGGCGTGCACCGCGCCGGTGAGGTACGGGATGGGGCTGTGCCCGTGCACGATGCGGGTGCCGCCGTAGGTGTCGAGGAGTTCGTGGACGGCGGTCGGGCCGGCGTCGCCGCGGAAGGCGAAGCGCTTGGTGAAGCGGCGGAAGCAGTCCCACCACTCGTCGACGCCCTCGTCGGCGAGCAGGCTGTGGACGGCGTCGTTGACGTCGGGGATGGACTCGCCGTACTCCAGGTACGCGGTGGTGTCGGAGTGCAGCAGCAGGTGGCCGTCCTCCAGCGCGATGGCGGGCAGCCGGGAGAGCCAGCTGATGTGGTGGCCCTCCAGGCGGTCCAGGTCGTGCTGCTGGCCGCCGTTGAGCCGCCAGGCGGCGAGGAAGGAGGCGGTGCCGGCGGTGGACTGGACGGGTTCGTCGCCGTACCGGGCGGCGCCGAGGAAGAGCAGTTCGTGATTGCCCATCAGGGCGCGGCAGTAGCCGCCGGCGGCGGCGGCTTCGGCGGCGAGCTGCATCACGAGGTCGATGACGCCGATGCCGTCGGGGCCGCGGTCGGTGAAGTCGCCGAGGAACCAGATCCGGGAGCGGCCGGCGGACCAGTGGCCTTCGGCGTCGATCAGGCCCTGGTGGCGCAGCTCGGCGCGCAGTTCCTCCAGGTAGCCGTGCACGTCGCCGACGACGTAGAGCGGGCCGGGGGGCTCGCCGGGGCCGGGGGCGGGGTACGGGTAGCTGGGCGCGGAGGGGTCGGGCAGCGGCGGGCCGAGTTCGATGGTCGGCGGGTCGTCGCGGCCGGGGGCCTGGTGGGCGGGGGCCTGGTGGCCGGGGGACTGCTGGTCGGGCAGGGTCGGCTCGTAGCCGGGGTGGTCCTGGTGGGAACCGGGGTGGTCCTGGTGGAAGACCGGGGCGTTCTCCGGGGCGTGCACGGTGTGGTCCTGCCCGTCGGCGGGCCAGTGCTGCTCCAGGTAGCGGGCTCCGCCGTAGCCGCTGTAGGTCTCCGCTTCGTACGGCGTGCCGGGGTAGCCGGTGGCGGGCTCCGGTTCGTAGTAGGTGCCGTACGGCAGCACGTCGAGGTCCGGCTGGTGGCGGGGGCCTGAGTCGGGGTGTTCAGGCCCGGGGAAGCGGTCCTCGGGTGTCATTCGCCCATCATAGGAAGACCACTCTCCCGGCGTCGTCACCTGGTGGGTATCCAATCCTCCGGAGCGTCAGCCGGGCCGTCCCGCAAGGTCCGTTTTGTCCCGGCTCGGTATGGTCTAGACCTCGCCCGGGGGCCGGGGAGGGCTGACGGTGGTGCGCGGGCTCCGGCGCAGGGAGGACGCGCGGACGATCAGCTCGGTCGGCATCAGGGTGCCCGGTGGCGGGCCGGTGCCGGCGGTGCGGAAGCGCGGCGGGAAGAGCCGGGCGATGTCGACGCCCGTCCCGGAGTCGACGCCCTCGATGGCGTCGATGAGCAGGTTGACCACGGTGGTGCCGATCCGGCGGGGCTTGAGGGAGAGCGTGGTGATCGGCGGTTCGGTGGTGGCGTAGACGTCGCTCTCGCTGCAGCAGACCAGCAGCAGGTCGTCGGGGACCCGCAGGCCGTAGCGGCGGGCGGCGGCGAGCAGGTCGGTGCCGTTGGGGTCGAACAGGCCGTAGACGGCGTCGGGCCGGTCGGGGCGGGCGAGCAGCCGGTCGGCGGCGACGGCGCCGGCGGCCGGGTCGTGCGCGGGGTAGGCCTCGTAGACCGGCTCCTGGCCGACCTTGGCGCACCAGCCGAGGTAGGCCTCGGTGGAGAGCCGGGTGTAGGTGTCGGTGCTGGTGCCGGTGAGCAGGCCGATGCGGCGGGCGCCGGCCTCGGAGAGGTGGTCGAGGATGCCGAGCACGGCGGCCTCGTGGTCGTTGTCGACCCAGGCGGTGACCGGGCAGTTGCCGGGCTTGCCGTCGCTGACGACCGGGACGCCGGACCGGTACAGCTCGCTGACCAGGGGGTCCTGGTCGGGCGGGTCGATCACCACGGTGCCGTCCAGGGCGATGTTGCCCCAGACGTCGTGGCGGGAGGAGGCGGGCAGCACCACCAGCGCGTAGCCGCGGCCGAGGGCGGCGCTGGTGGCGGCCCGGGCCATCTCGGCGAAGTACGCGAACTCCGTGAAGGTGAACGGTTCTTCGCCGTAGGTCGTGACGGTCAGCCCGATCAGGCCGGACCGTCCGGTGCGCAGGGTGCGGGCGGCCGCGGAGGGCCGGTAGCCGAGGCGTTCGGCGACCTCGCGCACCCGGCTGCGGGTCTCGTCGGGCAGGCGGCCCTTTCCGTTCAGCGCGTCGGAGACGGTGGTGATCGACACTCCGGCGGCTGCTGCCACATCCCGGATGCCGGCCCGCTCCAGACGCCGTGAGGTGGTGGGACGCCGACCGCTCTGGTTGGCTGCTGCTGTCATGGCGGACCGATCGTATGGCTCCTGACAAGGGTCTGTGACCGGCGCATCGGGAGCCCTTGGAGATACGTTTCTCCAAGAGTGAGCCGGGGTGCGCTCCTTCGATACCCGCACGAAACCAGCCGTCTTACCTCTGACATGTGCCAAAGGAACCCGGCAGAATGGCTGATCTGCGCCTGTCACCCGACCGGGCATCTCACCCCTACGGGTGAGCGCGGTCGGTATCGTTCAAGGCACCCGACCGGGGTGCCCCGGACGCGTTCCGAGATCCCGGGCACGGTGGCGATCCCACAGGTGGCGGGGGCGACCGCACCGGAGAACACGCGCCGAACACGCGCCGAACGCGTGCCGAACGCGCGCGGACAGCATCGAGAAGGAGTAGGACCGTGACGAGTACGTCAGCGCAGGGCCCGCGGCTGCGGCCGACCCTGGACGGCATCCCCACCTACAAGCCCGGCAAGCCGGCCGGCGCCGACGCGTACAAGCTGTCCTCCAACGAGAACCCGTACGACCCGCTGCCCGGCGTGCTGGAGGCGGCGGTCGCGGCGGCCGGCTCGCTCAACCGCTACCCCGACATGGCCGTCGGCGAGCTCAGCGAGGTGCTGGCCGAGCGCTTCGGCGTGCCCGTCGAGCACATCGCCACCGGCACCGGCTCGGTCGGCGTCGCCCAGTCGCTGATCCTCGCCACCGCGGGCCCCGGCGACGAGGTGGTCTTCGCCTGGCGCTCCTTCGAGGCGTACCCGATCATCACCCAGGTCGCCGGCGCGACCCCCGTCCCGGTGCCGATCACCGAGGCCGGCGACCACGACCTGGACGCGATGCTCGCCGCGATCACCCCGAAGACCCGGCTGGTGTTCGTCTGCAACCCCAACAACCCCACCGGCAACGTGATCCACCGCGCCGAGCTGGAGCGCTTCCTGGACGCCGTCCCGTCCGACGTCCTGGTAGTCGTCGACGAGGCGTACATCGAGTTCATCCGCGACCCCGAGGTGCCCAACGGCATCGACCTCTACCGGGACCGCCCCAACGTCTGCGTGCTGCGCACCTTCTCCAAGGCGTACGGCCTCGCGGGCATGCGGGTCGGCTTCGCGATCGCGCACGAGCCGGTGGCCAACGCGCTGCGCAAGACCGCCGTCCCGTTCGGCGTCAGCCAGCTCGCCCAGAACGCCGCCGTCGCCTCGGTGCGCGCCGAGCAGGCGCTGCTGGAGCGGGTGGACGCGCTGGTCGAGGAGCGCACCCGGGTGGTGGCCGCGCTGCGCGCCCAGGGCTGGGAGATCCCGGACTCGCAGGCCAACTTCGTCTGGCTGGGCCTCGGCGAGCGCTCGCAGGAGTTCGCCGTCGCGTGCGCCGAGGCCGGGGTGATCGTCAGGCCGTTCCCGGAGGGCGTCCGGATCTCGATCGGCGAGACCGAGGGCAACTCGATCTTCCTCTCGGTGGCGGAGGCGTTCCGCAAGACGCTCTGACCGGCTGTTTCGCGGGTTCCGTAGATTTCGCAGGTTCCTTCGTAGGTTCCGTCGCAGGGGTGCACCGGTTCGCGGTGCGCCCCTGCGGCGTTTCCGGCGCTACGGGCCGGCCGCGACGCCGCGCTGCCGGATGGCTGGAGATCACCGGAACTCACTGGGAGCCCGCTGGGAGTTCGGCCAACGACGGCCCACGGCACGGCCAAGGCGCCCGCACGAACCGGGCGGTGTGACCGGAATGCCCGGATCCGCCCGGTCAGTCTTCTCCCAGCCCGCGCCCAGGGCTCCGCAAGAGCGCCCAGGAAAGCTGTCCGGCATGAAGGTGCTCCCGCGACGGCGAGGCGTCGTCCTCGTCAACTCCGCGCTCGGCGTGGCGCTCCTGGGCGGTGCCGCCCTGGTGTACGCCACAGTGAACAGCGGCACCAGTGCCGCCGCCGGCAAGACCCAGATCCGCACGGCGACCGTGGCCAAGGGAACGGTCCTGGCCACCGTGTCCGGAACCGGCACCCTGGTCTCACCGACCGACGCGGCCCAGGACTTCGCCACCGGCGGCCGGCTCACCTCGGTCAAGGTCGCGGTCGGGGACGCCGTCAAGAAGGGCCAGCTGCTCGCCACCGTCGACACCACGGCCGCCCAGCAGCAGGTGGACGCCGCCCAGGCGTCCCTCACCACGGCCAACGCCAACCTCACCAAGGCGCAGGCCGGTGTCACCACCACGACCACCCAGCCGCTGCCGGGTGCGACCTCCGGCGCCGGCGGCAACGGCGGTGGTGGTGGGGAACGCGGAGCGGGCGCGAACAGCACGCCCGCTCCGCAGACCACCACCATCACCACCACCAAGGTCGACGACGCGGCCGTCGCCCAGGCCCAGCAGCAGGTCGCCACCGCGCAGACCACCCTCGCCAACGCCCAGGCGGCGCTGACCGGCACCACCCTGACCGCCTCGGTGGACGGGACGGTCGCGTCCGTCTCGGCGAAGGTCGGCGACACCGTGGGCGCGAGCTCCGGTGGCTCGTCCGGCTCCTCCGGTTCCGCCGGGTCGGCCGGGTCGACCGGCAAGTCGTCCACCGGCAGCACCGCTTCGGGCGGCGCGCCGAGCGGCTTCATCGTGCTGACCAACCCGACCGGGATGCAGGTCACCGCCAACTTCTCCGAACTGGACTCGCTCAAGCTCAAGAAGGGCGAGGCGGCCACCGTCACCCTGAACGCGCAGTCCGACACCAAGCTCAACGCCAGTGTCCTGTCCGTCAGTTCGCTGCCCAGCAGCGGCGGCGGCAGCGCCGGCTCGACCGCCGTCCAGTACGCCGCCACGCTCCAACTCAGCGGCGACACCAGCGCGCTGCGCACCGGCCTCAGCGCCACCGTCCAGGTGATCACCGGCGAGGCGGACAGCGCGCTGTCACTGCCCACCTCCGCCCTCTCCGGCACCGGCACCAGCCGCACCGCGACCGTGGTGCACCCGGACGGCTCCAGCGAGCGGGTCAGCGTCGGGGTCGGCGTCGAGGGCGACAGCACGGTGCAGGTGGTCTCCGGGCTGAAGGAGGGTGACAAGGTCGAACTCCCCACCACCAGCGGCGGCAACGGCTTCCCGAACGCCTCCTTCCCGGGGGTCGGCGGCGGTCAGGGCCGCGGCGGTCAGGGCGGCGGCGCAGGCCTGGCGGGCGTCGGCGGCGGGGGCGGCGGTGCCGTCGGCGGCGGGGCCGGCCGGGGCGGTAAGGGCTGAGCATGCGTCACGTCATCGACAAGCGCGTCCCGGCGGCGCCCCCGCCCGTCATCCAGCTGCGCCGGATCACCAAGGCGTACGGGCACGGCGACGCCGTCGTGCACGCGCTGCACGGCCCGGAGGACCCGGACACCGGCGGCCCGCTCGGCGTCAGCCTGAACATCCACCAGGGCGACTACGTCGCGGTGATGGGCAGCTCCGGCTCCGGCAAGTCCACCATGATGAACATCCTCGGCTGCCTGGACGTCCCGACCGCCGGCCGCTACCTGCTGGACGGCATCGACGTCGGCCACCTCGACGAGGGGCAGCTCGCACTGGTCCGCAACCGCAAGATCGGCTTCGTCTTCCAGTCCTTCAACCTGATCCCGCGCACCACCGCGCTCGCCCAGGTCGAGCTGCCGCTCGCCTACGCGGGCGTCCGGGCCCCGGAACGGCGCCGCCGGGCCCTGGCCGCGCTCTCCCTGGTCGGCCTCGCCGAGCGCGCCGGGCACCGGCCCAACCAGCTCTCCGGCGGCCAGCAGCAGCGCGTCGCGGTCGCCCGGGCACTGGTCACCGCACCGGCGATGCTGCTCGCCGACGAGCCCACCGGCAACCTGGACAGCCGCTCCACAGAGGAGGTCCTCGACCTCGTCGACGCGCTCAACGCCACCGGCCGCACCGTCGTCCTGATCACCCACGAGGACGAAGTCGCGCGGCACGCCAAGCGGGTGCTCCGGCTGGTCGACGGCCGGATCGTCAGCGACGTCCGGCAGGCCCCGGTGGACGGGCCGCCGCCGCTGCTGCGCGAGCTGGGAGTGCCGGCGTGATCCTCTGGCAGATGCTCCGCTTCGCGGTCGGCGGCCTGGCCGCCAACAAGGTGCGCTCGGCGCTCACCATGCTCGGGGTGCTGATCGGCGTCGCCTCGGTGATCCTGCTGCTGGCCGTCGGCAACGGCTCGTCGGTCGCGGTGAAGGAGTCGATCACCTCGCTCGGCACCAACTCGCTCACGGTCAGCTCCGGTTCGGCCAGCGGCGGCTCCCGTGCCACCTCCTCGGTGAAGAAGCTGACGGTCGCCGACGCCAAGGCGCTGGCCGCCGACACCGACTCGACCGCGATCAAGTCGGTCGCCCCCGTGGTCACCACCAGCGGGACGGCGCTGTACGGGGACATCTCGTACAGCCCCGGCTCGATCGTCGGCACCTACCCGGCGTACTTCGAGACCGCCAACCAGAAGGTCGCGTACGGCGAGTACTTCACCGACGACGACGTGCTCGGCTCGCGCAAGGTCGCGG
This sequence comes from Kitasatospora sp. NPDC127121, assembly GCF_042677305.1. Classification (NCBI taxonomy): domain Bacteria; kingdom Bacillati; phylum Actinomycetota; class Actinomycetes; order Kitasatosporales; family Streptomycetaceae; genus Kitasatospora; species Kitasatospora sp. NPDC127121. The sequence continues at coordinate 12,759 of NZ_JBHXTQ010000003.1, forward strand.
TGCTCGGCGCCACGACGGCCAAGCAGCTGTTCGACACCGCGGACCCGGTCGGCAAGAAGATCGTCCTCGGCGGCACGCCGTTCACCGTGGTCGGCGTACTCCAGGCCAAGGGCGGCAGCGGCTTCACCGACCCGGACGACGTGGTGATCGCCCCGCTGCCGACCGTGCAGAACGCCTTTACCGGCTTCGGATCGGTCAACCAGATCCTGGTGCAGGCCAGTTCGGCCGACAGCACGACCGCGGCCCAGGCCGAGATCACCCGGGTGCTGCTCGGCACCCACGCCATCGCCGACCCGACCAAGGCCGACTTCCGGATCACCAGCCAGTCCTCGCTGCTCACGGCGAGGGAGAGCACCACCAAGACCTTCACCGTGCTGCTCGGCGCGGTGGCGGCGATCTCGCTGCTCGTCGGCGGGATCGGGATCACCAACATCATGCTGGTGACGGTCACCGAGCGGACCAGGGAGATCGGCATCCGCAAGGCGCTCGGCGCCCCACGCGCGGTGATCCTCGGGCAGTTCCTCACCGAATCGACCCTGCTCTCGGTGCTCGGCGCCGGGCTCGGGGTGGCCGCCGGGATCGCCGGCTCGCACTTCAGCATCGTCGGCATCAAACCGGTGGTGATCCCCGAATCCGTGATCGGCGCGTTCGGCATCGCCGTCGCCATCGGGCTGTTCTTCGGCAGCTACCCCGCCAACCGGGCCGCCTCGCTGCGGCCGATCGACGCCCTCCGGCACGAGTAGGACTCCCATGAGCAACGAGATCGCCACGGTCAGCAGCAGCACGCCGGCCGAGCAGGTCGCCCTGCTCGCCACCCCGCCAGACGCCCGCGACGTCACCGCCGAGCTCGCCGCCCCGCCGCGCCGCAAGCTGCCCTGGCTCAGCCTGGTGCTGGCGGGGGGCGTCATCGCCAGCGGGGCCTTCGCGGGCGGGGTCTGGTACCAGCAGAACCACGGGACGAACAGCGGTGCCTCGCACGCGACGGCTTCCGCCGCCGGGCAGCAGCGGGCGGCCGGGGCGGGTGGTGGTGGCGGGGGGTACGGGCAGAGCGGGTCTCGCCGGGGTGGGCAGGGTGCCGGTCAGGGCGCTGGCCAGGGCCAGGGCGGGCAGGCCGGGCTCACCAGGGGCACGGTCAAGGCCGTCGACGGCAACACCGTCTACCTGACCGACGCCAACGGCAACACCGTCAAGGTCACCACCGGCGACGCGACGAAGGTCCAGCTCAACAAGGAGGGCAAGGTCGCCGACCTCCAGCCCGGCCAGAGCGTGACCGTCATCGGCACCCCCGACGCCAACGGCGGCTACGCGGCCAGCCAGCTCGTCGAAGGCGCGGCGGCCGGGGCGGGCGGCGCGGGCGGTTTCGGCGGTGGCTTCGGCGGTGGAGGTGCTCCCAAGAACCCGTCCGGGGGCTGACCCCGTAGCTCCCGGACGCCGCGAGGCCCTCGCCCAATCCCTGGGGCGAGGGCCTTCGCGTGTGTTCAGCGCCGGTTGTTGCGGTCGTCGGGGCGCGGAATTCTGAGGGGAACGGCTCCGACGAAGAAGTTCATCACCCCCACGCCTCGTCCCGTTCCACGTCGCGGAGGAGGTGGAGGAGGTTGAGCAGAGTGCTCACGGGCGCGTTGCCGAAGTCGACGAGGATACGGCCGTCGAGGGTGGTCTCGTGGGGGAAGGCGGAGCCCCAGAGGAGACCGTAGGAGCGTCCGCGCTGGTGCACCTCGCCGAGTAGGGCGACGATCTGGGGCTGGGTGTAGTCGCGCATCCGGGGGTCGTCCGGTGCGACGGGTTCGCGGGCGGCGCTCACGCGGCGAAGTCCAGCTCGTACCAGACCGTTTTGCCGCGCTCCTGGGAGTCCACGCCCCAGCGGTGCGTGAGCCCCTCGATGAGCTGGAGCCCCCGTCCGGTCGTGGCCAGGGCGGGGAGCTGGCGTCGTTCGGGGAAGACGTCGCTCTCGTCCGAGACGGAGACCCGGAGGGTGCCGTCGAGGAGGGAGAGGAGGACGACGGGGGAGGCGGTCTTACCGTGCCGCCACGCGTTGACGACCAGTTCGGCCAGGGCGAGTTCAGCGAAGAAGATGGTCTCGGCGTCCCACCCGGAGCGGGTCAGGGCGTCCCGCAGGGACTGCCGGGCGAGCGCGAGCGAGGGGGTGTTGAGGGTGCACACGGGAACCTCCGCGAGGCTGCTGGTGTGGGGAGAGAGGGAAGGGTTGCCTTCGGAACAGCCATTGCTGACGATCCGTCGGATCGACCCGAGAGTGACCATAACTCACGGCCATGGAAAATTTTCCATGGAATCCAGATATTCCCTCGATCGTGGCCACTGCCCCGGATGGACCCATGTCTGGCCAGCGCGGCAGACTGGGACCACTCTTGCCCCGGAAGGAAGCCATGGCTCGTACGAACCCCACACTTCGTCAGCGCAGGCTGGGAGCAGAACTGCGAAGAATGCGAGAGCAGGCCGGCCTCGGCGGCAGCCAGCTCGGCCGCGAGGTCGGCATGAACCCGGCGCAGGTGACGCAGATGGAGTCGGGGAAGATCGGCATCAGCGTGGAGCGGCTGCACACGATCGCCACAACGTGCATGTGCGCCAACCAGCCTCTGATCGACGCGCTCGCCGACGTCATCACCGAGCGAGGAAGGGCTGGATGGTGGGAGGAGTACCGAGAGGCACTGGCAACGGACTTCCTCGACATCGCTGAGCTTGAGGGGCATGCTCGTAGGCTCTCGGTCTACGGGACCACCTTCGTCCCCGGACTGCTCCAGACCGGGTCCTATACCGCCGCGTTGTTCGCACAGGCCTATCCACCGCCGCTGCGCCACGAGGTCGATCTCAAGACGGCCTTCCGCATGCAGCGACAGCGCATCATCCGCTCCGGGGCGAAGCCGTACTCCGCCTTCATCCACGAGGCAGCTCTGCGTATGCAGTTCAGTGATCCGAGGGTCAACGTCGAGCAGATCGACGCTCTCATTGCGGACTCGGAGCAGCCCAGCATCTCGGTTCGAGTCGTGCCGTTCGCCGCTGGCGCTGTCCCGAGTGCGTGCGAGAACTTCACCTATGCCGAAGGGCCGATCACCGAGCTGGACGCCGCACAGATGGATACTGGTCACGGCGGCCGGCTCTTCGACAGCCCGGCCCACCTCGCAAGGTTCCGGGCCCTCCTTGCCAGCATGGATTCCACCGCACTCTCCGAAGAGGAGTCACGAGACTTCATGCGGTCAATCAAGGAAGAAATGGCAGGTAAGCATGTCTAGCTCTGTGTGGCAGAAGTCCAGCTACTCAGCCTCAAGTGACAACTGTGTTGAGGTACGGGCCGCCGACGGACTGATCGAGCTCCGGGAGTCCGACGAAGGCGAGGTCATCGTCCGCACCGCCGCCCACAAGTTCGCTGCGTTCCTCCAGGGGGCGAAGGCTGGCGAGCTTGACCACTTCATCGGCGACGCCTGAGCGAATCGTTTCGGCGGCCCCTTGCTCGTTGCAAGGGGCCGCCGGCGAGAAGCCATGAGGCCTCGTTCGATCGAATAAGAAGGGAGCGGCAACGGTCGTGACTAACTCCGCCTGGCAAAAGTCCAGTTACTCCGGATCAAGCAACGCATGTGTTGAGGTTCGTGTTGTCGCCGGGGTGATCGAGCTTCGTGAGTCCGATGAGGGCGAGGTCGTCGTCCGCACGACTGCCCGCAAGTTCGCCGTGTTCCTTCAGGGGGCAAAGGCTGGGGAGTTTGACCACTTCGCCGCCGATGCCTGAGCGAATCGTTTCGGCGGCCCCTTGCTCGTCGCGAGGGGCCGCCGTCGAAGGATCCTTGGGACCTCGTCCGATCGAACGAGAAAGGGAGATGGCGGCAGGCATGACTGACTCCAGCTGGCAGAAGTCCAGATCCAGCGAAGCGAACAGCAACTGTGTTGAAGTGCGGGCCATCGACGGGCTGATCGAACTCCGGGAGTCCGATGAGGGCGAGGTCGTCGTCCGCACGACCGCCCTCAAGTTCGCTTCGTTCCTTCAGGGGGCGAAGGCTGGGGAGTTTGACCACTTCACCGCCGACGCCTGAGTGAAACGATCCGGCGGCCACTTGCTGCTCGCGAGGGGCCGTCGGTGAGGGGTCCTTGGGACCTCGTCCGATCGAACGAGAAGAGAGGCGGGAGCAAGAATGACTAACTTCAGCTGGCAGAAGTCCAGTTACTCGGCTGCGAACTCTGAGTGCGTTGAGGTTCGTGTTGTCGCCGGGGTGATTGAACTTCGTGAGTCCGACGAGGGTGAGGTCGTCGTCCGTACGACCGTCTGCAAGTTCGCTTCGTTCCTCCAGGGGGCGAAGGCTGGGGAGTTTGACCACTTCACCGCCGACGCCTGAGCAGACCGTTTCGGCGGCCACTTGCTGCTCGCGAGGGGCCGTCGGTGAGGGGTCCTTGGGACCTCGTCCGATCGAACGAGAAGAGAGATGGCAGCAGGCATGACTAACTTCGTTTGGCAGAAGTCCAGTTACTCAGGTTCGAACGCCGATTGCGTTGAGGTCCGTGCGGTCGCCGGGCTCGTCGAACTCCGGGAGTCCGACGAGGGCGAGGTCATTGTCCGCACCACCGCCCTCAAGTTCGCCGCGTTCCTCCAGGGCGCGAAGGCCGGGGAGTTCGACCACTTGACCGCCGACGTCTGAGCGAAACGATCCGGCGGCCCCTTGCTGCTCTCGCAAGGGGCCGCCGGTGTGACCGCTGTCAGTGCTGCTGGTCGGGCTGGTTGGTGGCCGGGGCGCCCGTGCCGGTGCCGGTGTTGTTCGGGTCGGTCTTGGGGGCCGGGTCGGGGATGTCGGCCATCGGCAGGGACTGCTTGGGCGTGCCGTGCAGGGCCTGGTTCATGGCGTCGCGCCAGATCGGGCCGGGGCCGTCCGCGCCGAACACCTCGGTGCGGTACTTCCCGTTGATGGTGAGGTTGCGCATTTCGACGCCGCCGTTGGGGCCGCCGAGCCAGACGGCGGTGGCGAGCTGCGGGGTGTAGCCGTTGAACCAGGCGGCCCGCTTGCGGTCCGAGGTGCCGGTCTTGCCGGCGATCTGGCGGTTGTCGTCGAGGTTGAGCGCCGCGCCGGTGCCCTTGTTCTCGGTCACGCCGTTCAGGACGGTGTTCATCGCCCGCGCCGTGTCATCGGAGAACGCCTTCTCGCACTGGCCGGCCGGGACGGGGACGTCCTTGCCGTCCACGGTGGTGATCTTGTTGATGGCGATCGGGGCGCAGTGCTTGCCCTGGGCGGCGAAGGTCGCGTAGATGTTGGCCATGGTCAGCGGGCTCATCTCCTCCACTCCCAGGGCCATCGCGGGGACCTCCTCCAGCGGCTTGCCGCTGGCCTTGCTGGTGACGCCCAGCTTGTTGGCCATCTGCTTGACCGCGCAGAGGCCGATCTCCTGCTCCATCTGCACGAAGTAGGTGTTGACCGAGAGGGCCATCGCCTGCTTCAGCTGGTAGGGGCCCTTCTCGCTGGCGGACTCGTTGGGCACCACCGCCTTGGGCCGTCCCTGGTTCTTCCAGGTGCCCTCGCACGTCTTCATCGTGGGGTATTCCATCGAGTTCGGGGCCGAGTACTCCTGGGTCGCCGGCAGGCCCGCCTCCAGGGCCGCGGCCGCGACGACCGGCTTGAACGTGGAGCCGGGCTGGAAGCCGTTGCCGCCACCCATCGCCGCGTCGACGTTGAGGTTGACGACGGTCTGGTTCTTGTTGGCGTCCAGGCCGTACGGGCGGGTCTGGGCCATGGCGAGGATCTTGCCGGTGCCGGGTTCGACCATGGTGGCGGCGGCCGAGACGCTGTCCGTGACCTTCACGTTGGCGGTCACCGCGTTCTGGGCGGCGGCCTGCTTGTCCGGGTCCAGCGTGGTGTAGATGTTCAGGCCGCCGGTGTCCCAGAACTTCTTGCGGTCGGCGGCGCTCTGGCCGAACGCCGGGTCCTGCTTGACCACGTGCCGGACGTAGTCGCAGAAGAAGCCCATGCCGCCCTGGGCGGTGGCGGTGATGCAACCGTTCTGCGGATCCTTGAAGTTGAGACCCAGCGGGGCGGCCTTGGCCTCCTTGGCCTGGTCCGCGGTGATGTGCTTGTTCTCCAGCATCTTGTCGATGACCGTGTCCCGGCGCTTCTGCGCGGCCACCGGGTGCAGCTTCGGGTCGTACTGGGACGGGTTCTGCACCAGCCCGGCCAGCATGGCGGCCTCGGCGATGGTCAGGTCCTTGTTGCTCTTGCTGAAGTAGCGCTGGGAGGCGGCCTCCACGCCGTAGGCGCCGTTCCCGTAGTACGTGATGTTGAGGTAGTTGGTGAGGATCTGGTCCTTCGACAGGTCCTCCTCCAGCTTGATCGCGACCTTGAGCTCCTGGATCTTGCGACCCAGGGTCTTGCGCTGCGCCTCCAGCACCGCGGCCTGATCCTCGCCCGCCTTCTCGACGTTGACGTTCTTCACGTACTGCTGGGTCAGCGTCGAGGCGCCCTGCGAGGCGGTGCCGCTCTCGGCGTTCTTGCCGATCGCCCGGAGCACGCCCTTGAGGTCGACGGCGCCGTGCTCGTAGAAGCGGGCGTCCTCGATGTCCACCTGGGCCTGCCGCATGAACGGCGACATCTGCTCAGGGGCGAGGACGGTACGGTCGCGCTCGTACACCTTGGCGATCAGGCCGCCCTTGGCGTCGAAGATCTGCGTCGCCTGGGTGAGCGGCGGAGTCTTGAAGTCGCTGGGGATGTCTTCGAAGCCCTCCGCCGTGCCCTTGGCAGTCAGCCCGAAACCGCCGGCGGCGGGCAGGGCGAGGCCCGCCAGCAGCACACCGGACACCACGCTCGCCGCTAGGAAGATCGCACCGAAGCGGGCCAGCCGAAGCGGCGCCTTGCGGGGCGGGGGGAGAGCCGCGCTGTCGGAGGAATTCCATATCGGAGGGAGATTCGATTCCATCCAGGAATGCTAGCCCGCACACCTCGCTGGTCGAACGATTTTTCGTGCGCGGCTGTCACGGCTGTGCAACAGATACCGGAATTCGACTCCAATACATCAAGTCGCATACGCACCAAATAAGCGCAATAAGAAATTTAGGCCACCCGCAACCAATTCAGCTCCCCCTCGGTGGCACGACCACGGACCATGCCTGCCCGCCTACCGCGCCCTCCCCCTCTCGCAGCCCCGACACCACTTAGATGCCGCGAGCGGCCCAAAAGGTTGCCTACGCCCGGGAGCCTCGACGCCGACTCGCGCGACCCGCCCCCATCCAGACCCGCCAGCAGCGCCCCGACGCGCCCCACCCCCTCCCACACCCAGCCGCTGACGGCGCGCCACGGCACTGTCCGAGTCCCCTCAGCGCAGGAAGTCGGCCGAGCCGACTTCCTGCACCGAAGCCGCCTCCCCCTCGTGCCGAGTTGGTCGTGACTGACCCTCGCGACGTTGAGGTCTATGTCCGAAAGTTCGACGGGTTCGTGGGCGCGGCCTTGTTCGGTGACGAGATGCGCAGCCTGATCGAAAGCATCAGGGACGAGTTCTTGAGGGAACAGGAAATCGTCTTCTAGCGCGCCTCACTGCCCTATATATGTTGGTGCTCGCCCGCCACGGGTCAGGCGGCGGCCCAGCGTACGAGTCATGCCTCGGATTCATCTGACAAATGCCGGAGTTGGTGGCGTGGCCCAGGTGCAGGACCACCCCGAGGGCTCGTCGACCGTCGCCGTCAGCGGCCCCCGGGACCTGTGGCAGGCCATCGAGACCGCGTACCGAACCTGGCTCGACCGCAACCGGCCCCGGCGGGAGTGGTTCACCGTCGAGACGGGGCTTGAGGGGCAGTTCGTGGGCTACACGGGGCCGGACGGATCTTCGATCCAGTGGAAGCTCTGAGGAGGGTCACTTCGGCTTCACCAGGGCGATGTCGGAGACCGGGCCGAGGTGGGTGAGCTTGTCGGGGTTGGAGACCGAGTGGACGGCCTGGATGGCGCCGTCGGCGATGTCCAGTTCCAGCACGCCGGCGATGCGGCCCTCGGTGTCATAAAAGGCGGCGCCGGGGCGGCCGTTGACGGTGGCGGGTGTCAGTGTGACGCCGAGTTTGCGGTTGCGGCGGAGGCCGCCTATGAGGAGTTGGGCGACGCGGCGTAGGCCGGTGAGGGTCTTGCCGAGGGCGCGGGCCTTGCCGCCGCCGTCGCCGTGGAAGGCGATGTCGGGGGAGAGGAGTTGGAGCAGGGCGTCCAGGTCGCCGCCTTCGGTGGCTTCGAAGAATCTGCGGGCGAGTTCGTCGGCCTCGGCCTTGCGCGCCCGGGTGCCGACGGTCTGGGCCGAGGGGGTGAGGCGCTTGCGGGCGCGGGCGATGATCTGGCGGCAGTTGGCCTCGGACTTGCCGACGGCGTCGGCGATTTCCGGGTAGCCGTACCCGAAGGCCTCGCGGAGCATGAACACCGCCCGCTCGGTCGGGGAGAGGGCTTCCAGCAGGACGAGGAACGCCATCGACAACGCGTCGGCCAGCTCGGCGTGTTCGGCGGGCCCCGGGCGGTCGGCGGTCACCACGACGGGTTCGGGCAGCCACTCGCCCATGTACGTCTCTCGGCGGACCCTCGCCGACGTCAGGTGGTTGATGCCCAGTCTGGTCACCGACGTGGTCAGGTACGCCTTGAGGTTGGTGATCGTGGTCCCGGCCCGGTCGGCCCGGGTCAGGCCGAGGAGGGCGTCCTGGACGATGTCCTCGGCGTCGCCGACGGAGCCCGTCATCCCGTAGGCGATGGAGAACAGCAGCGGTCGGTAGCCGGCCGCATCCGTCGCAACTGCCGATTCCGCCATGGAGCTCCTCCCCCGGTTGGCCGAGCAGGGTATCCGCAGGCTACCCAACGGCGCGGCGAAGATGGTGATGCAGGTCACATCCATGCCTGTCACGACTCGCCGGGGTGCCCTGTCTCAGAGGGCACCAGCGGACGACGACAAGGGAGCACACGATGGAAGCCCGACTGAACCCCTTCGCCAGCCAGACCATGTCCAAGGTCCTCAAGCACCTCATCGCGGCCAACAAGGCGATCGTGGACTCGGCTCTGCCGTTCGCGACGCAGGAGATGGTGAAGCTGCGCGCCAGCCAGATCAACGGCTGCGGCTACTGCGTCGACATGCACTTCAAGGACGCCGTGCACGGCGGGGAGGAGGCGACCCGCCTCAACCTGGTCGCGGCCTGGCGGGAGGCGACGGTGTTCACGGACGCCGAGCGTGCCGCCCTGGAGCTGGCGGAGCAGGGCACCCGCCTGGCCGACGCGGCGGGCGGGGTCACGGACGAGGCCTGGGCGAACGCCGCGAAGTACTACGACGAGGAGCAGCTCGCGGCCCTGGTGGCCCTCATCGCGATCATCAACGCCTTCAACCGCGGCAACGTGATCACCCGGATGCCCGCCGGCGGCTACCGGCCCGGTCAGCACGCCTGACCGGAGCCCCTTCCGCGGCCGGGGAGTGGTCTCCCCGGCCGCGGGCGCCGGGTTCTCGGCCGTCGGCGCTTGCGGGGCGTTACCGTCCGTGCGCATACCACCCAGCCTGTGCTGGGGGCCTTGTGCTTAAAAAACCGACCGATAAGGTGTTAATCCAACATTCATCGATGCCGCATAGCCTCCGGGGGCTAGCCTCATGCCGAATGCCATCGTCCGACCAGGAGGCGAAAGCCCCGTGCAAGGCACAGTCACCACACCAGGCGGGTCCGCGGTGGCCGGCGGCCCTGGCGAGGCCTTCCTCCTCGTCGTCGACGACGAACCCAACATCCGCGAACTGCTCGCCGCCTCGCTGCGCTTCTCCGGTTTCCGGGTCGCCTCCGCCGCCAGCGGCACCGAGGCCCTCGACCTGATAGCCGTCGAACGCCCCGACCTCGTCGTCCTCGACGTGATGCTCCCGGACCTCGACGGCTTCACCGTCGTCGAGAAGCTGCGCGAGCGCACCAACCGCGGCCAGATCGCCGGGCCCGTGCACGGCCACCCCGGCGACCACCTCCCGGTGCTCTTCCTCACCGCCAAGGACGGCGTCGGCGACAAGGTCCAGGGCCTCGCCGCGGGCGCCGACGACTACGTCACCAAGCCGTTCAGCCTGGAGGAGCTGATCGCCCGGATCCGCGCCATCCTGCGCCGCTCCGGCGGGCCCGCCGAGGACGGCCGGCTCATCGTCGCCGACCTCAGCCTCGACCCGGTCGCCCACGAGGTCACCCGGGCCGGCACCCCCGTCGCGCTCTCCCCGACCGAGTTCAAGCTGCTGCACTACCTGATGGCCAACGTCGGCCGGGTGGTCTCCAAGGCGCAGATCCTCGACCACGTCTGGGCCTACGACTTCGGCGGCGACCTCTCCATTGTCGAGTCGTACATCTCCTACCTGCGCCGCAAGCTCGACTCCGGCCCGGCCCACGGCCCCAAGCTGATCCACACCGTGCGCGGCATCGGCTACGCGCTGCGCCGCCCCCCGCAGGGCTGACCGGTCCGCTCCGTGTCCGCCCGGCTCTCCACCCGGCTGTCGGTGTTCCGGCGGCCGTTCTCCCGGCTGCCAAAGCTGTCGGGGCTGTCAAAGCTGTCAAGGCTGTCCCTGCGCGCCCGGCTGCTGGTGCTCGCGCTGGTGCTGGTCACCACCGGGCTGGTGGTCAGCGACGCCGTCGTCCTCGGCACCGTCCGGGTGCAGCTGGTCGATCAACTCGACGAGCAGCTCCAGCGGTACGGGCTGCCGCTGTCCCACAAGGGCCCGGTCCGGGTCGGCACCCCGGAGGCCGGGCGCCCCGCCGTCACCGGCAAGCGCAGCACCCTGCCCAGCCAGTACCTGGTCCAGTACCTCTCCTCGGACGGCAAGGTGCAGGCCGTCATGCGCCAGCCCGTCTCCGACAGCGACCCGGCGCCCCAACTGGCCGGCCTCGACCCGACCCGCACCGAGCCCGACGTCCCCTTCGACCTGCCCGACCAGCGCGGCCACTACAACTGGCGGGTGCTCGTGCTGCCGATCCAGGCCCCCCGGGCCCCGGCCGCCGCCAGCCCCAGCGACTACGCCTCGCCCGCCGTCACCGCGACCTACGTCATGGTGGCCGTCTCCCGCTCGGACATCGACGCCACCGTCGGCAAGCTGCGCAGCTCCTTCCTCGCGATCGGCGGCGCCGTCCTGGTGCTGATTGCCGCGCTCGGGTTCTTCGCCGTCCGGGCCGGGCTGCGGCCACTGCGCCGGATCGAGGCCGGCGCCGCCCGGATCGCCGACGGCGAACTCTCCCACCGGATGCCGGAACTCTCCCCCGGCACCGAGGTCGGGCGGCTCTCCATCGCGCTCAACGGCATGCTCACCCAGATCGAGGCCGCCTTCGCCGCCCGCGCCGAATCCGAGGCCCGGATGCGGCGGTTCGTCGCCGACGCCTCGCACGAACTGCGCACCCCGCTCGCCGGGATCCGCGGCTTCACCGAGCTCTACCGGATGGGCGCACTGCCCACCGACGGGGACGTCAAACGGACCATGACCCGGATCGAGAGCGAGGCCGTCCGGATGGGCGCCCTGGTCGAGGACCTGCTGGTGCTCGCCCGGCTCGACGAGGAACGCCCGCTCGACCTCGCCCCGATGGACCTGCGCACCCTCGCCGCGGACGCGCTGCACGACCTCACCGCCCTCGACCCGACCCGGCCCGTCTCCCTCACCGGCCCGTCCGGCACCGGAGCCCCCGGCGCGGCCCCCGTCCTCGGCGACGAGGCCCGGCTGCGGCAGGTGGTCACCAACCTGGTCGGCAACGCGGTCAAGCACACCCCGCCCGGCACCCCGGTGCGGATCGGGGTCGGCGGCGCGGGCGGCGTCTGCCTGCTGGAGGTCGCCGACGCCGGGCCGGGGCTCACCGACGGCCAGGCCCAGCGGGTCTTCGACCGCTTCTACCGGGTCGACGCCTCCCGCAGCCGGCACGGCGGAGGCGGCGCCGGACTCGGCCTCGCCATCGCCACCGCGCTCACCCACGCGCACGGCGGCACCCTCACCCTGGACACCGCCCCCGGCGCCGGCGCCACGTTCCGGGTCGAACTGCCCACCAACGGTGACCGGACTTCCTGACGGCATTGTCGACACGTCAATTCCCTTGCTGACCAGGCAATGACGGGCGTTTTTCATTGCCGGAATGCGGCATGGAGCGTAAAGAATCCGTGTGCCTATGATCAGCGCTGTCGGGACGTCAAGAACGGCCCGGCACACGGCTTTTGCTTTCTTTCCGACCCGAAAGGGGTCATTGTGAAACTCCGCCGTACGCTGGTCTCGGCCGCCCTCGTCGCTGCCGTGATCTCGCCCGCAGCCATGCTCTCCGCGGCACCCGCCTTCGCGGAGTCGGCTTCGACGGCGCAGACCCGGAACGACACCGGCTCGATCGCGGAGCTGGAGAAGGCCGCCGCCGGCGCGGCCAAGGCCCACCAGGCCGCCGTCGCCGCCGAGGCCGCCGGGCAGGCCGAGACCACGGCCTTCATGAACAACCCGCAGCCCTACCTCGGCAAGCTCCAGGAGGCCCAGGCCGCCGCCAAGACGGCCGCCGCGGCCCACGAGAAGACCTACAACGAAGCCGTGGAGGCCTCGGCCGCGTACCGCTCCGCGAAGCCGGAGGAGCTGGAAGCGGCCAGGGTGCGGATGCTGGCGGCGTTCGACGCCGCCAACGCCGCCACCGACGCGGACACCAAGGCCAAGGCCGCCGTGACCGCCGCCGGCACGGCGCTGGACGACGCCAAGGTCGCGGCGATGCGCAAGCTCCACGGGCTGCAGGAGGCCACCAAGGCCGCGGCCGCCGCCCAGGCCACCGCGGACAAGGCCCTCGCCGACGCCAAGGCCGCCGCCGAGAAGCCGGTCGACAAGCCCGCCGACAAGCCGGCCGACAAGCCGAGCGAGAAGCCGGCCGAGCAGCCCGCCCCGGCCACGGCGGAGCAGCCGGCCGCCGTCACCCCGATCTCGGACACCACCGCGTCGACCAGCTCCGCCAAGCCGACGGCCAAGGCGACCACGGCGAGCAGCCAGACCAAGTCGACGACCGCCGCCACGGCCAAGGCGACCACTGGTTCGACCACCGAGCTCGCCGAGACCGGTTCCAACCCGGCCACCCCGTACCTGGCGCTGGGTTCCGGCCTGGCCCTCAGCCTGGGTGCGGCGGCCCTCTACGTCTCCCGCCGCAAGCCGGCCCGCTCCTCCTCCTGATCCACCCGGTTCGCGCCCGCTCGGGAGGAGGGCGCGGACCCCACAGCACCCCGAACCGCAGGGCAGGCCCCCTCCCGGCCTGCTTTGCGGTTTCGCGTTTCCCGGCCCCGAAACGCCCCGATCGGGTGAACGGCGGGAGTTCACCCGACCGGCCCCTCGGTCGTGTGCGACGGTCCAGGTGCTCACTCACGCACCGGGAGATCGCTATGGACCCTGATCAGAGGTTGTGGAAGGCCTGGAAGACCATGGCCCTCCCGAAGCACACGCGCGCGGAGATCGACGAAGACAGCATCACCATCTCGGTCATCGGTGACCTCCGTCATGCAGCGGTGGGAGGTGGCCTCAGGAAGGTCCTGACGAAGCACCTGCGCGGGACGGGGTACACGGCGACGCAAGGCCGGTATGTGACCGCCGGTTTGAAGGTGATGAAACCTGACCTCGCCGTGGCACCGGACGACACGAAGGCGGCCGAACACCCTGAGGGTGTGGGGCTGTTGGCGTCCGGGATTCCCCTTGTCGCCGAGGTCGTGTGGCCCGACTGCTACGAACGCCGTGACCAGGAGTTCAAGCCGCGCGCCTACGCTTCCGCAGGCATTCCGGTGTACGTGATCATCGATGACTACGGTCACGGCGGTACCGTGACCGTACTTTCCCGTCCCGACTCCGAGCGCCGTGCCTACGCCGCCTCGACCCGGATCCCGTACGGCGAGGAGGCCGTGATCCCCGAGGGCCCCGCGAAGGGGTTCGTGATCGGGCCGGAGATCACCGGTGAGCGCCGTGGCTGATCCCGTGGCTGGTCCTGGGGTGTCGTTCCGGCGGGATCTGTCCGAGTGGCGGGTCGCGCTGGTCGCGTGGCGGCTGCTGGTGTTGCAGGCGGCGGATCCGGTGGTGGGGGCCGGGATGGCGGAGCACTCGACGTACCAGGCGCATCCGTGGCGGCGGGTGGAGCACACGCTGGGGAGCGGGCGGCGGCTGTTCTACCAGGACGGGGAGGCGTTGCGGCGGGAGGTCGCGCGGCTGGACCGGGCGCACAAGCGGATCCGCGGGACGGCGCCGGACGGGCGGGCGTACGACGCCGAGGACGCGGCGACCCGGGCGTGGGTGCTGCTGACGCTGTTCGAGTGCGTGGTCGCGATGCGGCGGCTGGGCGGGGATCCGTACGACGCCGGCCAACTGGAGGCGGCGTACCGGGAGTTCACCGGATCGGTGGCGGCCTTCGGGCTTCCTGAGGGCGAACTCCCCGCCAGCACAGCCGAGTTGCCCGCGTACTTCGCCCGGGCGGCGCGCGAGCGGCTGGAGTTCACCGAGGCGACCCGCTACCTGCTGGAGGACATGCTGCGCGGGGCCCCGCGGCCGCGCCGGCTGTGGTTCCTCGGGGACGCCGGGTGGCGGGTGCTGCGGGTGGTGGTGGCGCGGGCGATCACGGCGCTGACGGTGGCGGATCTGCCGCCGGCGGTGCGGGAGCGGTTCGGGCTGGTGCGGACGCGGCGGGCCGCGCTGTTGTCCTGGCTGCTGCACCGGGGCGCCGGCGCGGTCGTCCCGCTGCTGCCGGACCGGGTGCGCTACCGCTCTCCGGAACGGGGCGGTGCTCCGTCCCGGTGGCGTCCGCCGCGCAGGGACCCGCGCCGGGACGCGCGCGGCTCCCGGGTGGACCGGTTCTTCCGCGAGGTGCTGGACCAGACCGGCGACGGCTTCCTCACCGTCCACGACCTGCGGGCGATGGCGCACAACGTGTGCTGGCAGCTGGAGTTGGACGATGCCGCCGAGGCGCGGGTGTACCAGGCCTTCGACGGCTGGTGGGAGCAGCTGCGCGCGGCGATGGACGCGAACGGCGACGGCAAGGTGAGCCGGGAGGAGTTCGTGGCGGCCACCGTCGCGGGCTGCGACCGGGATCCGGCCTATCTGGAGCAGGGGCTGCTGCCCGCGCTGCGGGCCGTGTTCACTGCCGCGGACACCGACGGCAGCGGCTTCCTGGAGGCGGACGAGTACCGGGCGGTGTTCGGCGGCCCGCGCGTTCATCCGGCCGAACTGTCGCACGGGTTCCGCCAGTTGGACGTGGACGGGGACGGCCGGATCACCGTGGAGGAGTTCCTGCACGGCTTCACCGAGTTCTTCACCGCCCGCGCCGACTCCACCCCGGGCACCCAGCTCCTCGGCCGGGCGTAGCGGGAGGGCGTAGCGGAGAAGCGAGGACGGGACCAGGGGTCGCTGGTCCCGCCAGGCGCCCGCGCCGCCGTGTCAAGCGCCGGATCGGCCAAGACCGCTCCGCCGGCTGCCCGGCCGTTCGTTGTCAGGGCCGTGGACGGCTCCGCAGACTGTCCCCACCGCCACTGCGTTCACCACTGCACCGCCGCCGCACGGTCACGCGCGGTCACATGCGGCCACACAAGGCCACACCCCGCTACGTACGGCTACGCACCGTTCCGAAGGTGTCAACCCCACCCCGCCTGCGATTCCTTCGTAAGGATGATGGATACTGCTCCTTGTGAACGTGTTCACGTTCACAAGCGGACAAGCTTGCGTAGTCGGGCAGCGGTCTACAGCTATAGATGAAGTTTGTCCGAAACATGCCCTTCAACAGGGCCGGTCGGTTGGAGAGAGGGCGACGTGGAGCTGGCAATCGCTCACGAGACCATCGCGCGATGGCAATTCGGCATCACCACCGTTTACCACTTCCTCTTCGTCCCGCTCACCATCAGCCTCGCCGCCATCGTGGCCGGGCTGGAGACCGCCTGGGTGAGGACGAACAAGGAGAAGTACTTCCACGCCACGAAGTTCTGGGGGAAGCTCTTCCTGATCAACATCGCGATGGGCGTGGTCACCGGCATCGTCCAGGAATTCCAGTTCGGCATGAACTGGTCCGACTACTCCCGTTTCGTCGGCGACGTCTTCGGCGCCCCGCTCGCGATGGAGGCGTTGATCGCCTTCTTCTTCGAGTCCACCTTCATCGGCCTGTGGATCTTCGGCTGGGACAAGCTGCCGAAGAAGATCCACTGCGCCTGCATGTGGATGGTCGCCCTGGGCACCGTGCTCTCCGCCTACTTCATCCTGGCGGCCAACTCCTGGATGCAGCACCCGGTCGGCTACTCGATCGACCCGGCCACCGGCAAGGCCCAGCTCACCGACATCGCCAAGGTGCTGTTCCAGAACACCACCCTCACCGTGGTGGCGCACACCCTGACCGCCGCCTTCCTCACCGGCGCGGCCTTCATGGTCGGCATCGCCTCCTTCCACCTCTGGAAGGCCAAGCGCAAGCCGGAGAACGCCGACCCCAAGAAGACCGCCGTGATGCGCACTTCGCTGCGACTCGGCCTGGTCCTCGCCGTGGTCTTCGGCGCCGGCACCGCGCTCAGCGGCGACTCGCTCGCCAAGGTCATGTTCGAGCAGCAGCCGATGAAGATGGCCGCCGCCGAGGCCCTGTGGGACACCCAGTCGCCCGCGCCGTTCTCGATCTTCGCGGTCGGCGACGTCAGCAAGGGCCACAACTCGGTCGAGCTGGAGATCCCCGGGATACTCTCCTTCCTCGCCCACAGCGACTTCAACTCCTCCGTCCCCGGCATCAACGACACCGCGGCCGCCGAGGCCGCCAAGTACGGCGGCGACCCCAAGGACTACATCCCGAGCATCTTCGTCACCTACTGGGGCTTCCGCCTCATGATCGGTTTCGGGATGACCTCCTTCGTGGCCGGCCTGATCGGGCTCTGGACCACCCGGCGCAAGAAGTTCCTGCGCCCCGAGTTCCGCACCGGCGAGACCGAGGTGCCCCGGCTGATGCTCACCCCCGGGCGGGAGATGGGTCCGTTCCTCACCAAGTGGAGCTGGCGGATCGGCATCCTGACCATGGGATTCCCGCTGATCGCCAACAGCTTCGGCTGGATCTTCACCGAGATGGGCCGCCAGCCCTGGGCCGTCTTCGGCCTGATGACCACGGCGAGCGCGGTCTCCCCCAACGTGAGCGTCGGCACCCAGATCGGCGCCCTCACCACCTTCACCCTGCTGTACGCGATCCTCGCCGTCGTCGAGGTCCGGCTGCTGGTGAAGTACGCCAAGGCCGGCCCGGTGGTGACCGAGCAGCCCCCCGCCAAGGACCCGACGCTGCGCGGACCGTCCTCGGACGACGACGCCGACAAGCCTCTCGCCTTCGCCTACTGAGGACCACAGGGGATCTGACATGCAACTCCACGACGTCTGGTTCGTACTGATCGCGGTCCTGTGGATCGGCTACTTCTTCCTGGAGGGCTTCGACTTCGGGATCGGCATCCTCACCAAGCCGCTCGCCCGCAACACCGCCGAACGGCGGGTCCTGATCAACACCATCGGCCCGGTCTGGGACGGCAACGAGGTCTGGCTGCTGACCGCCGGCGGCGCCACCTTCGCGGCCTTCCCGGACTGGTACGCGACCCTGTTCAGCGGCTTCTACATCCCGCTGCTGATCATCCTGGTCTGCCTCATCGTGCGCGGCGTGGCCTTCGAGTACCGGGCCAAGCGCGACGACGCGCGCTGGCAGCGCAACTGGGAGGAGGCCATCTTCTGGACCTCGCTGCTCCCGGCCTTCCTGTGGGGCGTGGCCTTCGCCAACATCGTGCGCGGCGTCGACATCGACGCGCAGAAGAACTACGTCGGCACCTTCTGGGACCTGCTCAACCCGTACGCCATCCTCGGTGGCCTGGTGACGCTCAGCCTGTTCACCTTCCACGGCGCGGTGTTCGCGGCGCTCAAGACGGTCGGCGACATCCGCGACCGGGCGCGGGCCACCGCCCTGCGGGTGGGCGTGGTGGCGGCGGTGCTGGCGCTGGCCTTCCTGCTCTGGACGCAGGCCGACAACGGCAACGGCCGCAGCCTGGCCGCCCTGATCATCGCCGTGCTGGCCCTGGTCGGCGCCCTGGCGGCCAACCAACTCGGCCGCGAGGGATGGGCGTTCATCCTCTCCGGGGCGACCATCGTGGCCGCCGTCGCGATGCTCTTCCTGGCGCTCTTCCCGAACGTCATGCCCTCCACCCTCAACGACGGCTGGAGCCTGACCGTCAGCAACGCGGCCTCCTCGCCGTACACGCTGAAGCTGATGACCATCGTGGCCGCGGTGTTCACCCCGCTCGTGCTGCTCTACCAGGGCTGGACGTACTGGGTGTTCCGCAAGCGCATCGGCGTCCAGCACATCCCCGGGCACAACCCGGCCGCCGCGCTCGACCAGGCCTGACGCCGTGAAGCCGGTCGACCCCCGACTCCTCGGGTACGCCCGCACCACCCGTGCCTTCCTCGCCGGATCCGTGCTCCTCGGCGGGGCGGGCGCGGCCCTGGTGGTCGCCCAGGCGAGTCTGATCGCCGAGATCGTCGTCCGCGCCTTCCAGCGCCAGGCGACCCTCGGCGAACTGACCACGCCGCTGCTGCTGCTCGCCCTGACGGCCGTCGGGCGCGGGCTGGTCGGCTGGCTCACCGAACTCACCGCGCACCGGTCCGTCGCCCGGGTGAAGTCCACCCTGCGGCGCCGGCTGCTCGACCACGCCACCGCGCTCGGCCCGGCCTACCTGGCGGGCCGGCGCACCGGCGAACTCACCACCCTCGCCACCCGCGGCGTCGACGCGCTGGACGACTACTTCGCCCGCTACCTGCCGCAGTTGGCGCTCGCCGTCGTCGTCCCGGTGATCGTGCTGCTGCGGATCGTCGGCGCCGACTTCACCTCGGCCGCGATCATCGCCGGGACGCTCCCGCTGATCCCGCTGTTCATGGTGCTGATCGGGATGGCCACCCAGAGCCGGATGGACCGGCAGTGGGGCACCCTGGCCCGGCTCTCGCACCACTTCCTCGACGTGGTGGCCGGACTGCCCACCCTCAAGGTGTTCAACCGGGCCCGCGCCCAGGCCGCCACCATCGCCCGGATCACCGCCGACTACCGCCGCGCCACCCTGCGCACCCTGCGGATCGCCTTCATCTCCTCCTTCGCGCTGGAACTGCTCTCCACCCTGTCGGTCGCACTGGTCGCGGTCACCGTCGGCTTCCGGCTGGTGGACGGCACGCTCGACCTGGAGACCGGGCTGCTGATCCTGATCCTCGCCCCCGAGGTGTACTTCCCGATCCGCCAGGTCGGCGCGCTCTACCACTCCAGCGTGGAGGGCCTGACCGCCGCCGACGAGATCTTCCAGGTGCTGGAGACCCCGCTGCCCGCCGCCGGCACGGTGCCCGCACCCGCCCTCACCGGGGCCGTCGTCGCCGTCTCCGACCTGGTCGTACGCCACCCCGGCCGGACCGGGCCCGCCCTGGACGGCGCCGCGCTGACCCTGCGCCCGGGCACCACCACCGCCCTCACCGGCCCGAGCGGGGCCGGCAAGTCCACCCTGCTCGCCGTCCTGCTCGGCCTCGTCGCCCCGGACGCCGGCACCGTCCGGATCACCGTCGCCGACGGGCGGACCCACGACCTGGCCGCACTGGAACCGGCGAGCTGGCGGCGGCAGATCGCCTGGGTGCCGCAGCACCCGCACCTGTTCGCCGGGACGGTCGCCGACAACCTGCGGCTCTACCGCCCGGAGGCCACCGACGAGCAGCTGTGGACGGCGCTGCGGGCCGCGCACGCGCTCGACTTCGTGACCAGGCTGGACGCCCCGCTCGGCGAGGACGG
The DNA here is from genome assembly GCF_042677305.1 of Kitasatospora sp. NPDC127121. Classification (NCBI taxonomy): domain Bacteria; kingdom Bacillati; phylum Actinomycetota; class Actinomycetes; order Kitasatosporales; family Streptomycetaceae; genus Kitasatospora; species Kitasatospora sp. NPDC127121. Next base: position 32,485 of record NZ_JBHXTQ010000003.1, read on the forward strand.
CGCCGGGCTCTCCGCCGGGCAGCGCCAGCGGCTCGCGCTCGCCCGCGTCCTGCTCGCCGACGACCGGCCGCTGGTCCTCCTCGACGAGCCGACCGCCAACCTGGACGGCGCCTCCGAGGCCGCCGTCGTGGACGCCGTCCGGACGCTCGCCGAGGACCCGGCGCGCACCGTGCTGATCGTCGCCCACCGGCCGGCGCTGCTGGCCGTTGCCGACCAGCGGGTCCGGCTGGCGGGGGCGCCCGCCCCGGCCGCCGGCCCGGCTGCGGCTGTGGCCTCCGCTGCGGTCTCCGCTGCGGTCGGGCGGCCCGCGCACAGCGGGCGGCCGACGCCCGCCCCCGCCACGGCGCAGGACGAGCCCGAAGCGGCCGCCGCCACCCCGCGGCTGGCGCTGTCCGTCCTGCTCGGCGCGCTCGCCCTCGGCTGCGCCGTCGCGCTGATGGCCACCTCCGGCTACCTGATCTCCCGGGCCTCCGAGATGCCGCCGGTGCTCTACCTGATGATGGCCGTCACCTCGGTACGGGCCTTCGGCATCGGCCGCAGCGTCTTCCGCTACGCCGAACGGCTGGTCTCGCACGACGCCGTGCTGCGCACCCTCGGCACCCTGCGGGCCGCCGTCTACCGGCGGCTCACCGCGCTCGCCCCGGCCGGACTGCCCGCCTTCCGGCGCGGCGACCTGCTCTCCCGGCTGGTCGCCGACGTCGACGCGATCCAGGACCACCACCTGCGCTGGCGACTGCCGGCCGCCGTGGCGGGCGTGGTCTCGCTGGCCGCGACGGCGGCGATGGGCGCCTTCCTGCCCGCCGCCGGGGTCGTGCTCGGGATCGGGCTGCTGCTCGCGGGCGCGGTGGTGCCCGCCCTGGCCGCCCGCTGGTCGGCCGGTGCCGAACGGCGGCAGGCCCCGGAGCGCGGGCGGCTCGCCACCACCGTCGTCGACGCCTTCACCGGCACCGCCGAACTCACCGTGGCCGGCGCGCTGCCCGGCCGGCTCGCCGCCGTCCACGGCGCCGACGCCGCACTCACCCGGCTGGCCGCCCGCTCGGCGGCCACCACCGCGCTCGGCACCGGGCTGATCACGCTGCTCACCGGGCTGACCGTGACCGCCGCGGCGGCCGTCGGCGTCCAGGGGGTGCACGGCGGCGCGCTGGCGCCGGTCTGCCTGGCCGTGGTCGTGCTCACCCCGCTGGCCGCGTTCGAGGCCGTCACCGGGATGCCGCTGGCCGTCCAGGCGCGCCAGCGCAGCCGGGCCGCGCGGGCCCGGCTGGACGAGGTGCTGGAGGCCGAGGCCGCCGTCCCGGAGCCGGCCGCGCCCGCCGCGCTGCCCGAACAGCCGCTGCCGGTCGCCGTGCGCGGACTGACCGTCCGGCACCCCGGGCAGGCCGTGGACGCGCTCACCGGCGTCGACCTCGACCTCGCGGCCGGCCGCCGGATCGCCGTGGTCGGCCCGTCCGGCTCCGGCAAGACCACGCTGGCCCAGGCGCTGCTGCGGTTCCTGGAGCCGAGCGCGGGCGCCGTCACCTTCGCCGACGGCCGCCCACGGGCAGTGGACAGCCGCGCGCTCGCGGGCGAGGACGTCCGCCGGGTGATCGGACTGTGTGCCCAGGACGCCCACGTCTTCGACAGCTCGCTGCGGGAGAACCTGCGGCTGGCCCGGCCGGGCGCCACCGAGGACGACCTGCGCGCCGCGCTCGCCGCCGCCCGGCTGCTGGACTGGACGCTGACCCTGCCCGACGGCCTGGACACCATGGTCGGCGAGCACGGCGCCCGGCTCTCCGGCGGCCAGCGGCAGCGCCTCGCACTGGCCCGGGCCCTGCTCGCCGACTTCCCGGTGCTCGTCCTGGACGAGCCCGCCGAACACCTCGACCTGCTCACCGCCGACGCGCTCACCATCGACCTGCTGGCCGCCACCGAGGGCCGCACCACCGTGCTGATCACCCACCGGCTGGCCGGTCTGGACGACACCACCGTCGACGAGGTGCTGGTGCTGGACGGCGGCCGGGTCGCCGAGCGCGGCCGCTGGTCGGAGCTGATCGCGGACCGGGACGGGCGGCTGCACGCCATGTGGCGGCGGGAGCGGGAGGCGGACGGGCTGGTGGAGCGGGAGGCGGACGGGCTGGTGGAGCCGGTCGGGGCCACCCGTTAGGCCCGGTCGGGGCCACCTGCCAGGCCCGGTCAAGGCGCGTTTCCCGAGCAGCGCCGTCCTTCGGATGAAAAGCGTACAAACTAGGCTTTCTGCATGGACCCCACGCCAGAGCCCTCCGCCGCCGCGCCCGAGCCGACACCCCATCGGGTGCCGGAGATCGCCTCGCTCGGGCTGGACACCCTGGTCACCGAGGTCGCGGAGCGGCTGCAGTCGGCCGCCGCGGTCACCGACCGGATGCAGCGGCTGCTGGAGGCGGTGGTCTCGATCGGCGCCGGGCTCGACCTGCACGCCACCCTGCACCGGATCGCCACCGGCGCCGCCGAACTCGTCGACGCCCGGTACGCGGCCCTCGGCGTGATCGCCCCCGGCGGCACCGGCCTGGCCGACTTCATCCACGTCGGCGTCGACGACGAGACCGCCGCCGAGATCGGCGAACTGCCCGCCGGACGCGGCATCCTCGGCGCGCTGATCGACCGCCCCGAGCCGCTGCGGCTCGCCGACCTCGGCGCCGACCCGCGCTCCTCCGGATTCCCGCCGCACCACCCGGAGATGAAGACCTTCCTCGGCGAGCCGATCCGGGTCCGCGACGAGGTCTTCGGCAACCTCTACCTCACCGAGAAGAAGGGCGGCGGCGCCTTCACCCCCGAGGACGAACAGGTGGTGCACGCGCTCGCCGCGGCGGCCGGCGTCGCCATCGAGAACTCCCGGCTGTACGAGGAGGGGCGGCGCCGGGAACGCTGGATCGCCGGCGCCTCCGCCGTCACCACGGCGCTGCTCTCCACCGACCAGGCCGAGACCGCGCTCACCGTCGCGGCCGAGCAGGTCCGGGAGCTGGCGGACGCCGCGCTCGGCATGATCCTGCTCCCGACCGAACCGGCGGAGGACGGCGACGGGCAGATGCGGGTCGCCCACGCCTCCGGCGAGGCCGCCGAGTTCGTCCGGGGCGAGCTACTGCCCAGGAAGAGCTTCGCGGCCCGACTGCTCGCCGGGGAGAGCGTCTACCTGGACGACATGTCCAGCGACCCGACCGTGGAGATCCGGCTCGCCCGCGCCTTCGGCCCGTCCATGGCCGTCCCGATGGTCGCCGCCGGGCGGGTGCTCGGCGGGCTCTGCGTCTGGCGCCCGCGCGGCGCCCTGTCGTTCACCGACACCGAGAAGCAGCTCGCCGAGACCTTCGCCTCGCAGGCCGCGCTGGCCCTGCGGCTCGCCGAGGGCCAGCGCGACCAGCAGCGCCTGGCCGTCTTCCAGGACCGCGACCGGATCGCCCGCGACCTGCACGACCTGGTGATCCAGCGGCTGTTCGCCACCGGGATGATGCTGGAGAGCGCGGCCCGGCGGTCCGTGGTGCCCGAGGTGAAGGTCGGCATCGGCAAGGCGGTGGACGAGCTGGACGCCACCATCCAGGAGGTCCGCACCACCATCTACGCCCTCCAGCACGACAACCACGGCGACGCGCCGGACACCCTGCGCACCCGGGTGCTGCGGGAGGCCAGCCAGGCCGCGGCCGCACTCGGGTTCAAGCCCTCGGTGAGCTTCGTCGGGCCGGTGGAGAGCCTGGTCGAGGAGAAGAACGGCCGCCAACTGCTCGCCGCGCTCAGGGAGATGCTCTCCAACACGGCCCGGCACGCGCGGGCCTCCCGGGTCGGCGTCGAGATCGACGCGACCGCCCATCTGGACGACACCGGCCGGCCGGTGAGCGGCGACCCGGAGTCACTGGACCGGGGCGGGCGCCCGGGCGTGCTGCTGACGGTGACCGACGACGGCGTCGGCATCCCGGCGGGCGGGCGCCGCAGCGGCCTGCTCAACCTGACCCGGCGGGCCGAGGCGCTCGGCGGCGCCGCCTGGCACGAGGCCGGGCCGTACGGGAAGGGCACCAGGGTCCGCTGGACGGCCCGGCTCTGAACCCGGCCCGATCCTCCTCGGCGGTTGGCCGGTGAAAGTTAAACGAGGGAGAACTTCCCGACCAACAGCGCAAGTTGTGAACGTTCTGGGCTTTCCGTGGGTCCGTGTGCACACATAGCTTTGCACCGGTCTCGGAGGGGTAACCGGACGGGGGAGCAGTGGACGCGTCTGGCCGCGGGAACACCGCAGCAGGGGCAAGTCGAGGCGGGTTCAGGACGGAGCGCGCCCCGGACGGGCGGTACCGCTGGCAGCTGAAGGCGCCGAACGGCCGGGTGGTGGCCATCACCGCCGCCATGTTCGAGACGCCCGGCGAGGCCGAGCGCGGCTTCGACGGATTACGCGTCGGGGCCGCCGAACTCACCGCGCGGATCACCCACGTCCGGGACGGCATCGGCTGGATCTGGGTCGTCCCCGGGTCGCGCAGCCTGCCCGAGGTGCGCTCCAGCCGGGCGTACGAGCGGTACGCGACCTGCCAGAACGCCTTCCGGCGCTTCGTCGTGCTGCTGGCCAAACAGCCCGCGCGGGACCTGCCCGTTCGTGAGCTGCCCGCGCGGGACCGGCCCGTTCGCGACCAGTCCGTTCGTGAGCGGCCCGCTCGTGAGCGGCCGGTTCGTGACCTGCCGGGCCGTGAACTTCCCCGGAACACCGTCTCGTTGAGACGCCCCGATGGCCGCTGAGGGGCGCGGCCCCCGTCTGCTGATCGTCCCCGCACCCGAACGTTGCCTGGGCTGGGCGCTGCGCGCCGCCAACGGGCGGCCGCTCGGCATGGGCGTGCGCACCTACCGCAGCGAGGAGGAACTCGCCGAGGCGGTCCGGGTGTTGCTGATCGAGCGGGCGGCCCTGCGATGTTCGGTGGCCCAGTCCGAGGGCCGGCAGTGGGTGTGGTCCGCCTACCTGCCGGTGCGCAGCACCCGGCGGACGGCGGTCGAGCCCGCGCCGGTGGCGCGCAGCGCCCGCGGCTACCTGCGGCGCGACCAGTGCCAGGCCGGCGCCGAGGGCTTCCTGTCCGGACTCCAGTGGGTGGGGCAGGAGTTGCGGCGGGGCGGTCGGGACGGCCGCTGGCCGCTGTGAGGCGGCCGGGGCCCACGTGCAGTTCCGGTGAAGCGCAGGTTTCCGGCAACACCCCGAGTCGCCACCTGGAGAAGAACGTCATCGGCCTCTGACCACCCCCTTTCCCCTCCGCCACGCCCGCGCTGACCAGTCGCTAAACCTCGTCGAACCGATGAGTCGACAATCCCGACCCGCCCTCGACCTCCCTTCCGGCGGAACCACCGGGCCGGACAGGATCTGCACTGCCGGAGCGGCCGCAGCGGACGCGGCCACCGGCCCCGGGCTCCCAACCAGAGCACGGGTCCACGCGATGGACGTCTCTCCCACCGGAGGAAGAGAAACATGCGTAAGACCGCTGCCAAGCTGCTCACCATTGCCGCCCTGGCGACCTCCCTGGCCACCGTCGCCAGCGGCACCGCCCTGGCCGACCCGGCGTCGCTCCCGGCCGCCAAGGACATCGTGGGCGTCGGCTCCGACACCACCCAGGCCGTCCTGAACCAGTTCTCGGCGGACTACAACGCCACCATTCCGAGCAGCAACACCACCACCCCGCGCCTGTACAGCTGGGACGCGACCGGCACCTCGCCGATCACCACCAAGACCGGCGCCACCTCCATCGCCCGCCCGAACGGCTCCGGCGCCGGCATCACCGCGCTGAAGAACAACACCAGCGCCACCGTGGACTTCGCCCGCTCCTCGCGCGGCCCGGCGTCGACCGACCCGAACACCTTCGACTTCGTGGCGTACGCCACGGACGCGGTGTCCTGGGCGGCCCAGAACGGCGGCAACGCGCCGGCCAACCTGACCACGCAGAACCTCAAGGACATCTACACCTGCAACGTCACCACCTGGGACCAGATCGACCCCAGCCTGCCCAGCACCACCATCAAGCCGTTCCTGCCGCAGTCCGGCTCCGGCACCCGCTCCTTCTTCCTCTCCACCATCGGCGTCTCGGCCTTCGGCCTCTGCGTCACCGAGGGCGTGCAGGAGAACGAGGGCAGCGACGCCCAGCTGAACGACCCCGACGCGCTGGTCCCCTACTCCGTCGCCCACTACGTCGGCCAGGTGTACTACGGCAAGGGCAGCGGCGCCGACGTCCAGGGCCCGCTGACCATCCGCAACGTCAACGGCGTCGCCCCGGTCGACACCGTCAACAAGGTGATCACCAACGCCTTCGCCGGCACCTCCTACGCCCGCAGCGTCTACAACGTGGTCCGTCACTCCGACTGGATCGCCACCGACACCCACGGCACCGCGCTGCGCGCCATCTTCGGCACCAGCGGCTGGGTCTGCACCAACGCCACCGCGTCCGCCGACCTGAAGAGCTTCGGCTTCCTGCCGCTGCCGGCCGGCGCCTGCGGCAGCGTCACCCACTCCTGATCCACCCCGCACCATCCGGCGGCCACGGGCGCAGCGCCCGTGGCCGCCGGCCATCGGAGGAGCCGTCGAAGGGGCCCGGGACCATGCGTGGAACGACGAAGAAGCTGCTCGCCGCCGCCGCTCTGGCGACGGCGGTCGTCACCGCGACCGGCGGCACGGGGGCCGCCGATCCGACGTCGCTGCCGGCCGCACGGGACATCGTGGGGGTGGGGGACGGCGTCACGCAGCTGGTGATGAACCAGCTCTCCGCGGACTACAACGCCACCATCCCGAGCACCGACACCACCACGCCGCGCCTGTACAGCTGGGACGCGACGGGCACCTCGCCGATCACCACCAAGACCGGCGCCACGTCGATCGCCCGCCCGAACGGGGCCGACGCCGGCATCCAGGCCTTGAAGAACAACACCAGTACCGCGGTGGACTTCGCCCGCTCCTCACGTGGTCCGGCACTGACCGACCCGAACACCTTCGAATTCGTGGCGTTCGCATCGGACGCGGTGTCCTGGGCGGCCAAATCCGGTGGTAACGCGCCGGCCAACCTGACCACGCAGAACCTCAAGGACATCTACACCTGCAACGTCACCACCTGGGACCAGATCGACCCCAGCCTGCCCAGCACCACCATCAAGCCGTTCCTGCCGCAGCCCGGCTCAGCCCTCCGCACGAACTTCCTGTGGAAGATCGGCGTCTCGGCCTTCGGCCTCTGTGTGACCGAGGGTGTGCAGGAGAACGAGGGCAGCGACGCCCAGTTGAACGACCCCGACGCGCTGGTCCCCTACTCCGTGGGGCACTACGTCGGGCAGATGTACTACGGCCGGGGCAGCGGTTCGGATGTGCAGGGCCCGCTGACCATCCGCAACGTCAACGGCGACGCGCCGGTCGACACCGCGAAGAAGGCCATCAACAAGAACTTCGTCGGCGGTAGCTACGTCCTCTCCCTCTACCACGTGCTCCGCCGCTCCGACTGGAACGCCGCCGACGCCCACGGTGCCGCACTGCGCTCCGTCTTCGGCGCCGACGGTTGGATCTGCACCAATCCGACCGCCCTCGCGGACATCACCGGGTTCGGCTTCCTTCCGCTGCCGCCCCACGCCTGCGGGAGCATCACGCACAGCTGACCACTGCTCCACCCGCACCATCCCACCTCTCCCAAGGAGTTCAGCATGGCAAGAACCGGCATCCGCCTCGCCACCACCGGTGCCGCCGTCGTCCTGGCGGTCACCGGTGTCGGCGGTGTGGCCGTGGCCGACACCACCGCCGCCGCGCCCACCGGCAGCGCCGTGATCACCGTCGACGGCGCGTTCCTGGCCAAGTCGGTGCTCAAGGGCATCGTCGTCGTCCCGCTGACGCCGGCCACCGCGGCCGCCGCCAACAACGCCATCACCGCGACCTTCCCGGTGACCGGCGGTGCGGCCAACATCCCGTCCTTCTCCGGGGACGTGCAGTTCGGCGGCAGCCTGCTCTTCTTCAACGCCACGAACGGCAAGAGCGTCGTCTTCAAGCAGCTCGACTTCGGCGTCCGCAGCTGGAAGATCACGGCCGTCCCGGACGGCGGCACCAACCCGGTGGCGCTGCTGGACCCGCTGGGCGACACCCAGGTCGGCCGCACCGGCACCACGCAGAGCCTCACCGCTTCCAGCCTCCAGGTGGACGCGGAGGGCGCGCAGTACCTGGACAAGGCCCTCGGCACCACGTACTTCACCGGCGGCCAGTCGGTCGGCTCGCTCGCCCTGTCCTTCACCCCGGGCAGCTGACCCCCGGCCCGCGATGACCGCGGGGTGATCTGCGGGCCCGCACCCCGGTGCGGGCCCGTACGCATTCGGACGACGCAACTCCGTTCCATGGGTGCCGCGTTGGGGTCTCGTACACCCTGTCGACCGGATCCGGCCATATCCGGCTGGCGCAATGGTCAGGTACCGGAACCGTCCGGTCGTCCGCATGCCTGATCCCCCTTGCGCCGCGTGCTGGGCGGCGCGGATTCGCACGGAGGTGCCCGCCATGAGAGTCCGACTACCCGACCGGAGGGATCCGGGGTGGTGGCGTCGCCGATGGCCGGCGATCGCGATGGTGTGGTCGGTGGTGGTGGCCCTCGGGGTGGTGCCGATCGGCCTGGGGGCGGTGCCACAGGCGGTGGCGGCGTCGTCCGCGGTGACGGTGAAGGGGCCGAAGCTCTGGAATCCGAGCACCGGGACGTACGGCAAGCAGGGGAGCATCACGCTCTCGCAGTCGAAGGACCTCACCAACCAGGTGGTCCAGCTCTCCTGGAGCGGCTTCACCCCGACCACGGACGGCAACGGCCAGCCGAGGACGATCGTGAAGCCCGGCGACGCCTACTCCTTCTTCGCCGTCCGGATCTACGAGTGCCGCGGCACCGATCCAAAGGTCACCGACTGTTACGGCAGCACCATGTACGGGCTGGATCCGGCTGCCGGGTTCCAGCAGCGGAAGACCGACGTGCCTGCGCCGGACTTCCCGAGCAACATGGTGATCTCCCCCACCAGTATGGACGGTTCGGGAGCCGCGACCATCGAGTTGTACACGGGGCTGCAGAGCCCGACCCTGGCCTGCGATGCCACCCACCCGTGTTCCCTGGTGGTGGAGGCCAACTACGGCGGTGACAGCCTCGGCCAGACGAATCCGCAGCAGACCGTGGACTGCACGAACCACACCCTCGATCTCACCACCGGATACAAGCTCGCGTCGGACGAGGTGTTCGGCAAGGACGCGGCCAACGGCATGTCGAGCGGCGAGCAGTGCGCCTGGGAGAACCGGGCCGTGGTGCCGCTGGCCTTCGCGCCCTCGCCGGCCGCCTGCGAGGCGCAGACGTCGGCGTTCCGTGCCGCGGGCCTGGAGGCGGCCAACCGGGCCGTGCAGCTGTGGCGTTCCGGCCTGTGCCTGGGCGACAACCCGCTGTCCTTCCAGTACCTTCCCGCCGGCGGTGAGCCGCAGGCCCGGGCCGACTTCCTCGGCGGAGCGACGGACGTCGCCCTGACGGTCCGACCGGACACGTCGACGCCGCAACGCCCGTACGTCTACGCGCCGTTGTCGGCCTCTGGCGTGTCGGTGGCCTTCGTGGTCGACGACCCGTCGACCGGTCGGCAGATCAGGGACATGAAGCTCAACGCCCGGCTGCTGGCCAAGCTCCTCACCCAGTCGTACTCGCCCGCCGGAGGCGTGATCGCCTCCGTGAAGGGCAACCCGACCTGCATCTTCCGGGACCAGGAGTTCCTGAAGCTGAACCCGCTGCCGCCGGAGAGCGGGCTGAAGTGGCCGACGTCCTGCGCGGTCTCGCAGTCCAGCCCCATCGTGGTCGGCGGCACGACGGACCTGGTGTACCAGCTGACCTCGTGGATCGCCTCCGACCCGGACGCCGCGCGCTTCCTGGACGGCGAGCCGGACCCGTGGGGCATGCGGGTGGACACGTACTACCTGCGGCCGGCCTTCTCCGGCTACCCGACCGACTCCTTCGCCCGGCAGGACTCCTCCGGGCTGGTCGGGGCGACGACGCAGCCGCGCAGCAACTGGCGTGAGTACGAGTGGAATCCGGTCACCACGGGGCTCGGTGACGTGGCGCGGAAGCTGCTGCAGAACAAGCCGACCTGCATCGATCCGACCATCCAGCCCGACGGCGGCCACAACCAGTGCGCGCCGATGGACCCGGGCAGCCGGACGCTGTTCTCGATCATGGACGCCGGCCAGGCGAAGGCCTACGCGCTCCCCGAGGCCCAACTCCTCAACCCGGCGGGCGGGTTCGCTGCGCCCAGCACGTCCAGCTTCCAGTCCGCGGTGGCGGACATGACGGTGGACGCGGCGACGGGTGTCCAGCAACTGCCGTACGGCGTCGCCGACACGGCGTACGCCCACGACCAGTTCGCCTACCCGCTGACCAGCGTGCAGTACGCGATGGTGCCGACCAAGGGCGTGCCCGACGCCAAGGCGGCGGCGATCACCAAGTTCCTGAAGACGGTGACGACCAGCGGCCAGGTGTACGGCACCGAGCCGGGCCGGCTGGCGCAGGGCTTCCTCGCCCTGACCAACGCCCAGCGCGCGCAGGCGGCGGACGCCGCCTCGCACGTGGAGACGCAGGACGGCAAGCTGCCCGGCAACCAGGCCGCGCCGCCGAACCCGCCCCCCGTCACCCCCGACCCGGGGACGACCGGTGGCACCGGCGGCACCCCGGCGGGCGGATCGGGCTCCACGGACGGCGCCGCTCCCGGCACCGCGCCCGCGCCCGTGAGCGACGGCGGCACGGTGGCCGGCGGGACCGGGGACACCTCGGCCGACGGCAACACCTTCGGCACGACCGGCGGGACCAGCGGCACCGGCGGCACCGGCTCCATCGGATCCATCGGATCCACCGGTTCCACCGGGACGACCGGCGGCACGGCCGGCACCGGCGGATCCGCCGCCGTACCGGCCGCCGCAACGGCCGGCGGGGCGAAGGCCGCCGCCGCCCCCTCCGCGTCCGGCAAGCCGATCACCGTGGCGCCCGTCGCGGCCGGCACGCCGGCGGCGGACCGCTCCGGCATGGCCCGCCTGCTGCTCCCGATCGCGCTGATCGGCGGCCTGGTGCTGCTGGTCGGCGGACCGGCGACGCTGCTGCTGGGCGGCACTCCGGCCGGGCAGAAGGCGCTGACCGGGCTGCGCGAGGGCTGGTCGCGGGTGCGTCGCCGCCGCTGGGGCCGCTGACGCCCGCGGTTGACGCCCGCGCCGGTTGACGCCGGCGCACCTCGGACGACTCGGCGGGGCCGCCGTTCCGGCCCCGCCGACTCGTCCGCCCGGTCCCGTTGCCGTCTGCCCCGGGCCCGCTGACCAGGCCCGCAGCCAGACCCGCGCCGCCCGCGCGTCGGCGACCGGACCGACCGGCGGCCGGAACGCAGGCGACCGACCGACCGGCGACCGACCGGAACGCCGGCGACCGACCGACGACCACGAACCAGCCGACCGAGCCGCCTTCGACGCTTTCGTCGGGCCGCCGTCCAGGCCGGGGCACCGCCCCGGCACCCGTACCCGAGCACGGAGAGCAGACCATGACAGCCGCCGCCGAGCCCGCGGCACCGTACGCCGGGGCGCCAGGCCACCCCGACGGCCAGCCCGACCCCGACGTCCCGCGCGTCATCACCGCCCCCGCCACCCCCGGCGACCGGGTGTTCCGCGGCGTGCTGCGGCTCGCCGGGATCTCGGTCTTCGCCATCATGGGGCTGATCGCGTTCTTCCTGCTGCTGCGCGGCACGGACGCGCTGCGCGCGGTGGGCTGGTCGTTCCTGACCGAGCAGAAGTGGCAGACCGCCGCGCACAACTTCGGCATCGCCGCCGTCCTGCCGAACGGCCTGCTGATCGCCGTGATCGCCCTGGCCATCGCCGTCCCGGTGGCGCTGACCACGGCGGTCTTCATCGCCGAGTACGCGCCCGTGCGGCTGCGTTCGGTGCTGGTCTCGCTGATCGACCTGATGGCGGCGATCCCCAGCATCATCTACGGCCTGTGGGGGCTGTTCTTCCTCCAGCCGCGCATCATCGGCTTCGTCCGCTGGCTGGCCAACCACCTCGGCGACGCGATCCCCTTCCTGAAGGTGCGCACCGGCGACATCGGGACGTCCTACACCTCGTCCACCTTCATCGCGGGCGTCGTGGTCTCCCTGATGATCATCCCGATCGTCACCTCGCTCAGCCGGGAGGTGTTCTCCCAGGCCCCGCAGGGCGAGCGGGAGGGCGCGTACGCGCTCGGCTCGACCCGCTGGGGGATGGTGCGCGCGGTGGTGCTGCCGTTCGGCAAGGGCGGTGTGATCGGCGCGGTGATGCTGGGCTTCGGCCGGGCGATGGGGGAGACGATCGCCGTCGCGCTGATCATCTCGCCGAACTTCAAGACCATCACACACATCCTCGAGAACGGCGCCAACTCGATCTCGGCGCTGATCGCGCTGCGCTTCGGTGAGTCGGACGCGCTGTCGCTCTCCGCGCTGATGGCGGCCGGCCTGGTGCTGTTCGCACTGACCCTGCTGGTCAACGTCGCGGCCGGTTTCGTGATCAACCGGTCGCGCTCCGGCGCCTCGACCGCGGACTGAGAAGGGCGGCCGACATGACCAACCCCGTTGAAGGGACGACCCGATGACCACGCTCGACCTGCCACCCGTGGCCGCGTCCGAGCCCGCCGAGGCGCCGCCCGCCCCCGCACCCGTACCCCCGCGCCCGGAGCGGCGCCTGAAGCTCGGCGGGGTCACCCGCGAGGACGTGCTCACCGTGGCCGGCTCGCTGGTCGGCTCGCTGGCGCTGGACTGGATGAGCTACGAGCGGATCCTGCCGTTCAGCGGCGCGTTCGGCTTCCTGGTCTGCTGGTACGTGCTGTTCCTGGCCGGCTACTTCACCCTCGGGCGGCTCCAGTGGGGCAGGCTGCTGGTGCGCGAGCGCCTGGTGTCGGTGGTCGCGTGGAGCTCCGGACTGCTGGTGCTCGCGCTGATCGTCGACCAGATCGGCTATCTGGTGGTCCGAGGCTCCGAGGCGGCCCAGCACCTGAACTTCTTCACCGAGTCGATGGAGAGGACGGCCGCGCTCTCCCCGATCACCTCCGGCGGTGCGCTCAACGCGATCGTCGGCTCGCTCGAACAGCTGGGCCTGGCCACGTTGTTCGCGGTGCCGCTGGGCATCGCCGCGGCGGTCTTCATGTCCGAGGTCGGCGGCCGGATGGCCCGTCCGGTGCGGACCCTGGTCGAGGCGATGACCGCGCTGCCGTCGATCGTCGCGGGCCTGTTCGTGCTCGGCGTGGTGATCCTCACCCTCGGGTTCGAGCAGAGCGGGTTCGCGGCCTCGCTGGCGCTGACCGTGATGATGATGCCGATCGTCACCCGGGCCGCCGAGGTGGTCATCCGGCTGGTGCCGGGCACCCTGCGCGAGGCCTCGTACGCGCTCGGCGGCAGCCAGTGGCGGACGGTGTGGAACGTGGTGCTGCCGACCGCCCGGCCCGGTCTGGTGACGGCGGTGGTGCTCGGCATGGCGCGCGGCGTCGGCGAGACCTCGCCGGTGCTCCTGACCTCGGGCTTCACCGCGCAGTTCAATGCCGACCCGTTCACCGAGCCCCAGGTGTCGCTGCCGCTCTACATCTGGAACTACGTCAAGCAGCCCTACCCCGAGATGGTCGCGCGGGCCTTCGCCGCGGGGCTGACCCTGATGGCCGTGGTGCTGGTCCTGTTCGTCACCGCCCGGGTGCTCGGCGGCCGTCGGCCCGGCCAGTTGACGAGGGGTCAGAAGCGCCGGATCAACCGGGACGCCCGTCGTCTTGAGGCGGCCGCCGCGGCCGCCGTCGCCCGCCCGTACGCCATCCAGCCGGAGAAGCGCTGATGTCCCGCCCAACCACCCTCCGTACCAGAGGAGTTCCCATGTCGTGGGAGGCCGCAAGCCGCCCCGTGGCCCGCACCCTGGCCGTGCTGCTGTCCCTGTCGCTCGCCGCGGCCTCACTGCTGCTCGGGCAGGGGGCGGCGTTCGCGGCGTCGGTCGCGCTGAGCGCCCAGGGCTCCAGCTGGTCCGGTCCGGCGATCGACCAGTGGCGCCAGGACGTCGGGCCGCAGGGCATCCAGATCAACTTCAACCCGGTCGGCTCGGCCGCCGGCCGCACGGCCTGGAGCAACGGGCAGACCGACTTCACCGCCTCGGACGTGCCGTTCCGCAGCGGGGATGACACCGGCCTCAGCGAATCGGCCCGCACCGGCGGCCAGGGCGGCCGGGAGAACCCGGTCTACGGCTTCTCGTACGTGCCGATCACCGCGGGCGGCACCACCTTCATGTACAACCTGCAGGTCGGCGGCAAGCAGGTCCGCGACCTGCGACTCTCCCCGCAGACCATCGTGGACATCTTCACCAACAAGATCACCAACTGGAACGACCCGAAGATCACCGCCGACTACGGCAAGCCGCTGCAGAGCATGCCGATCACCCCGGTGGTCCGCTCGGACGGCTCCGGCGCCACCGCGCAGTTCACCCGTTGGATGGAGCACAGCTACCAGGCCCAGTGGGACGACTACTGCAAGTCCGTCAACGGCACCACCTGCGGCGACTACACCGAGTTCTACCCGCCGTCCGGCCGGATGACCGCGCAGAACGGCTCCGACATCGTCGCGGGCTACATCAAGTCCTCGATCGGCCAGGGCACCATCGGCTACGACGAGTACGCCTTCGCCAAGCGCAGCAACTGGCCGGTCGTGAAGGTGCTCAACAAGGCCGGCTACTACTCCCTGCCGACGGCCTCCAACGTGGCGGTCGCGCTCACCGCGGCGAAGATCCGCGGCGTCGACGACAACACCCCGGCGACCGACCCGAACTACCTCCAGCAGAACCTCGACGGCGTCTACACGATGGACGACCCCCGCGCCTACCCGATCTCCAGCTACAGCTACGTGATCGTGCCGCGCGCCGGAGCGGAGCTCAAGCCGCCGCCCCGCTTCAACAACGACAAGGGCGGCGCACTCAGCCGCTTCCTCGCCTACGTGCTGTGCGAGGGCCAGGGCGAGGCGGACGGCCTCGGCTACTCGCCGATCCCGCGCAACCTGGTCAAGGGCGGGCTGCTGCAGACCAAGAGCATCCCGGGCAACGCCAGCCCCGTCGACCCGGACACCCTCTCCAACTGCGCGAACCCGACCTTCAACTCGGCCGGTGAGCTGACCGTCCTCAAGAACGCGCCGCAGCCCAGCCCCTGCGACAAGCAGGGCGCTCCGCTGGACTGCACCGTGCAGGACGGCCAGCCGGTCAAGACCGGTTCGGGCGCGGGTAGTTCGGGCGGCACCGGCGGCGGCGCGGCCGGCGGGACCGGCGGCACGGGCGGCACGGGCGGCACCGGGGGCACGGGCGGCACGGCCGCCGGCGGTTCGGGCCGGACCGGCAACGGCACGGCCGCAGGCACGTCCGGCGGCACCGGCGGTACCGGTGGCGGTACGGGCGGTGGCGGCGCGGGCACCGGCGGCACCGGGGACGGCGGCGCAGCTGCCGACGGCGCGGCCGGCACGGACCCGAACGCGGCCGGCGCCGCGCCGGGCGACCCGGGCACCGAGGACGTCGTCGACCCGCAGACCGGCCAGGTCGTCGCCCGCGGCCGCGGCGGCAGCACCGAGGTCGCGGCGAACGTGGTCGAGGTGGCCGGCAAGCCCGAGGACTGGACGCTGAGCACGCTCACCGCCCTCGAACTGCTCGCCGTGGTGCTCGTCCCGCCGCTGCTCGGCCGGCGGCTGCTGCGGCGGCGCAAGTCCTCGGACGGCGCCTCGTGACCGCCCCGGTGCTGGAGAAGCCGGCCGCCCCCGCGCGGCCGGCCACGCCCGCGGGCCCGCCCGCCGCGACCCCCGCGGCCGGGCCCGCCGCCGCCCCTTCGCGGCGCCGCCTCCTCCAGGGCGCCTGGGTGGCCAGCCTGCTGGCCGCGCTGGTGCTGGGCTTCGTCGGCTACCTGTTCACGCTCTCGCACGTCCAGGAACGGCACTTCCAGTCCACCGCGTACAAGACCTTCCGGGACCAGCTCGCCCGGGCCGTCGCCCCCACCGGGGCCGCCGCCGACGGCGCCCCGGTGGCCCTGCTGGACATCCCGGCGATCGGCCTGCACCAGGCCGTCGTGGTCGAGGGCACCACCGGCCGGGACCTCATGCGCGGGCCCGGCCACCGCCGGGACACCGCCCTGCCCGGCCAGGGCGGCGTCGCGGTGCTGTTCGGCCGCGGCGCCACCTTCGGCGCGCCCTTCGCCGAACTGTCCGGGCTCCGGGTCGGCGACAAGATCGAGGCCACCACCGGGCAGGGCAAGTTCACCTACACCGTCAACGTGTACGGCGACGGCGACCACCCGATCACCGACCCGGCCCGCAACCGGCTCGTCCTGGTCACCGGGGACTCGGACTGGATCCCCGGCTCGACCGTGATGGTCGGCGCCCGGCTGGACGGCGACCCCCAGCAGAACCCCGGCGGCCGGCCCCGGACCGTCCCGTACGACAAGGCGCTGGCCGCCGACAAGGGCGCGCTGGCCACGCTGCAACTGTGGTCGCTCGGACTGCTGGGCGTGGTGCTCGGCGCGCTCCTGCTGGCCCGGTACTGGCGGGCCTCGGCGGCCTACCTGAGCCTCGCGCCGGTGCTCGGCGCACTGCTCTGGGCGGTCTACGAGAACGCCGCCGCCCTGCTGCCCAACCTCTACTGAAGCGCGCCCGGAAGGCCGTACCGATGACGGATGCACCGATGACCGACACCCCGACCACCGGCCTGGGGACGGTCGACGCCCCGGCGACCGACCCGGCCGCCGACACCCTCACCCTCCCGCCGCTGCCGCCGGCCCCGCACCCCGGCGGCGAGCCGCTGGCCGGGCTGGAGACCAGGGAGGTCTCCGCCTGGTTCGGCGCCCGCAAGGTGCTGGAGCGGGTCTCGCTGGCGATGCCGGCCGGCGAGGTCACCGCGCTGATCGGCCCGTCCGGCTGCGGCAAGTCCACCTACCTGCGGATCCTCAACCGGATGCACGAGATGGTGCGCGGCGCCGCGCTCTCCGGCGAGGTGCTGCTGGAGGGCGACGACGTCTACCGTCCCGGTCGGCGCCCCGCCGAGGTGCGACGCCGGATCGGCATGGTGTTCCAGCGGCCCAACCCGTTCCCGGCGATGTCCATCCAGGACAACGTCGCCAGCGGCCTGAAGCTGGCCGGCATCAAGGTCTCCAAGGAGGAGCGCCGGGACCTGGTGGAGACCAGCCTGCGCCGCGCCGGGCTCTGGGACGAGGTCTCCAGCCGGCTGCACACCCCGGGCGGCTCGCTCTCCGGCGGGCAGCAGCAACGCCTGTGCATCGCACGGTCGTTGGCGGTCTCGCCGGACATCCTGCTGATGGACGAGCCGTGCTCCGCGCTCGACCCGACCTCCACCCGACGGGTCGAGGAGACCATCGCCGAACTGCGCGGGCGGCTCACCATCGTGATCGTCACCCACAACATGCAGCAGGCCCAGCGCGTCTCGCAGACCTGCGCCTTCTTCCTGGCCACCCACGACACCCCGGGCCGGATCGTGGAGGCCGGGCCGACCGCGCAGGTCTTCGGCAACCCGCGCGACCAGCGGACCTCCGACTACGTGAACGGCCGCTTCGGCTAGGCCCTGCCCGGCCGGACAGGGCCCAGGCGATACGTCCTAGGGGAGCCAGGGGAGCCAGGGGAGCTAGGGGAACCGCAGCAGCTCCTCCAGCACCGCCGCGACGCCGTCCTGCTCGTTGCTCACGGTGTGCAGCGGCACCGCCGCCAGCACCTGCGGGTGCGCGTTGGCGACGGCGTACGCGGTGCCGGCCCAGTCCAGCATCTCCAGGTCGTTCGGCATGTCGCCGAAGGCCACCACCTCGCTCCGGTCGATCCCGTGCCCGGCGCACCAACGGGCCAGCGTGCTGGCCTTGGTGACGCCGGGCGCGCTGATCTCCAGCAGCGGGATCGGCGCCGAGCGGGTGATCTCGGCCAGCTGCCCGGCGGCCTCCCGGGCCTGGGTGAGGAACGTGTCCGGGTCGAGGTCGGGGTGCTTGGCCAGCAGCTTGAACAGGCCCCGGACCGGCCCGCCGGCGCTCAGCAGCTTCTCCGCCGGGCCGACCGCGTGCTCCAGGTCGTCGCCCCACATCGGCACCGCGTACTCGGGCTCGCGGGCCCACCCGTCCGGGTACTCGAAGGCGAACGCGGTGCCGGGCAGCTTGGCGCGCAGCACCTCGACCACCGCCAGGGTGGTCTCCACCGGCAGCGGGAACGACTCCAGCAGCTCACCGCGCCGCACGTCCACCACCGCGCCGCCGTTCGAGCAGATCGCCACCCCGTGGCCGCCGATGTGCGCGCTCACCTGCTGCATCCAGCGCGGCGGCCGCCCGGTGACGAACACCACCTGCACCCCGGCCGCCTCCGCGGCCGCCAGGGCCGCGGCGGTCCGTTCGCTGACGGTGCCGCCGGCGCACAGCAGGGTGCCGTCCAGGTCGGTGGCGATGAGGCGGGTGGCGGTACGGGCTTCGGTCACCGGTCCATCTTCGCCCATCGGTGCCACACCGGTCACCGGCGAGGACGGACCTCGTCGCGGACCCGCAGGACGGCGCCGCCGACCCGCCGGACCTGTGGCTTTCGGCCCCCGAGGCGCCGTTTCCGGCCTATTCGCCCGGCGGCCGGGGTGTCCCCGGGGCGCGACGGGCAGGAGTGTGCACGGCCACCCCGTCGGCAGGAAGAGCCATGCCCACTCGCCAGCTCCGAGACGAGCCTCCCCCGACCATCCCGCCCGCCGCCTCCCCGGACGCCTCCTCGGGCGCTTCCCCGGACGTTTCCCCGGACGCCTCCCGCGAGCCGGTCCTGCTCGGCGACGTCCTCTTCCACACCCTCGCCGAGATCGCCCGCCGCGCCCCCGAGCCCCGCCTCCCGGCCCAGCGCACCCGCCCGCACCCGTAGGTCCTGTCCGGCCGAGCTGCGCCACTGCCCTTTCGTGGCACGGAATTTGATGCCGTCTCACCTCTGGTCGCGCATTGTTCGATTCCCTAAACTGCACTCCCCACCCGCCGGCGCCGGAGCACGCCATCGGGGCGTGCTCGGCCGCGCCGGCCAGCCCCACCAGGAGGTCTTGACATGGTCAAGCACTACTTCAAGTACGCCCTGAGCACCCTGACCGCCGCCATGTTCGCGCACATGGCCTGACCGAGTCGTCCCGGCCTGGGCCGGGGTGAGCATCCCCGGCCCAGGTTCCAGGAGGTCTCGTGTTCGGCACTGCGGTGAGTCAACTCCGGTACGGCGCATCGATCCTGCTCAACCGCAGGATCCGGCCCCAGGACCTCGGACGGATCGCCGACGACATGGTCCGCACGCTCGCCGAGTTCGGCGAGCCGGGCGCGGACTCGGCACTGCTGCCGGGGCAGGCCGGGCAGGTCGACCCGGAGGTGCGGCGCACGGTCACCCGGCGGAGCCTGCGGGCCACCGCGCGCGCCGCCGTCCGCCACACGGCCTACTACCGGCGGACCTTCGACGACCTCGGGATCGACCCCGACATGCTCGACACGGAGACCTGGTCGCGGGTGCCCGTCACCCCGAAGGCGGCCCTGCGCGGCCTGCCCGCCGCGTTCGTCTCCGCCGCCGCCGAGCCCGCCCTGATGGCGCTGACCACCGGCACCAGCGGCACCCCGACCGCGGTCTGGTACTCCCGGGCCGAGTTGGAGACGACGATCGCCCTCAGCACCATCTCGGCGGCACTGACCCTCGGGCTGCGCCCCCGGCACACCGTGGCGTACGCGGGCTGCTCCAGGGCCACCCTGCCGCTGGTCGTCGCCGAGGAGTCCACCACCCGGGTCGGCGCCTCGTTCGTCCAGTTCGGGACGATCGACCCCGCGCTCGCCCTGGACCGCCTCGCCGCACCGCTCGGCCTGCCCGGCAAGGCCCCGCAGATCACCCACCTCACCGCCTCCGCGTCGTACCTCTCCGCGCTCGTACAGGAGGCCGAGCAGGGCGGGTGGCGGTCCGCGGACTTCGGGCTGGAGAGCATCGGAGTGGGCGGCGAGGTGCTGTCGGCCCCCCTGCGGGAGCGGGCCGAAGCGGCGTTCGGCGCACCGGTGTCCACGTCCTACCTGATGACGGAGACGCTCCCCTCGGGCGGCACGCCGTGCTCCCAGGGGCATCTGCACCACACCACCGAGTTCGGGCACCTGGAGGTGCTCGACCCGCAGACCTGGGAGCCGACCGCGCCGGGGGAGGTCGGCATGCTGGTGCACACCCCCTTCGTGCCCTACCGGGAGTGCACCCTGCTGCTGCGGTACGCCACCGGCGACCTGGTCCGGCTGCCCGTCGGCGAGGCCGGGTGCGAGTGGGCGCACCTGCCGGCCACGTCCGCCGTCCTGGGCCGCTGGTCGGGGCCGCTCAGCGCCTCCGCGCTGACCAGGGACGTCCTCGACCTGGTCGAGGGGGAGCCGGACGTGCCGCTGCCGGCCAGGTACACGCTGACCGAGGAGCCGGACGGCGGTGCGCTGCTGCACCTCCTGGTCCGTGCGCTGCCCGCGGCGACCCTGCACCGCAGGCTCGAACAGGGGGCATCGGCGGCGGGGCTGCCGCTGGCCGGCATCGTGCTCCACGACGACCGGTCGAAACTGCCGCCGTCCAGTCCGGTCCGCGCGGACCTGCGGGAACACACCTTCGAGTCGGCCCGTCCGGTCGGCGTCCGGGCCGGGAGCGGCGCATGAACGCGATCCCCCTCGTCGCCCTGAGCTGCTGCGTGGCCCTGCTGATGGCCGCGGCCGGGGGGTACCTGGTCCGCGTGCGGATGCCCAGGCCTCCGGTGGGCGTCTACACCTCCGGCGACATCGCCGTCCTGTGCGTCGGCGTCGTGCTGGCCCCGCTGCTCTACCTCAAGCTGCCGGGCGTGGTCGTCTCGGCGCTGTTCGGACTGGTGCTCTGCCTGGCGGTGCAGTTCACCCTGGCACCGGTCTGCTCCGGCCGCTGGGCCTGGGGCCTCGCACTCGTGGCCGCCGGCGCCACGGCGGCGTGCAGCGGCCACCCCGTCGCGGTGCGCGCCTGCACCGACGTGATGCTCGCCGTCGCGGTGGTGGGCGTGGCCAACCTGTGGACGCAGAGCGGGATGCGATCGGCGCACGCGGCCGGCCTGGCCGCCGTCCTGTCCTGCTACGACCTGGTGGCGACCACCTTGACGCAGGTCACCGCGAACTTCGTCACCCAGGTCCAGGGAAGGCCGTTCGCCCCGATGCTCGTCCTGACGGGCGGCAGCCCGCCGGTCGCCGTGGGCCTCGGCGACCTGCTGCTCCTCGTACTGTTCCCGCTGGTCGCCGCCAAGGCGTTCGGACGGACGGCCGCGTTGCTGGCGGCAGCCGTCGGCGTGGTCGTGACCAGCGCGGTCAGCGCGCTGTTCGCCCTGGGCGCGCTGACGGCGGGCTTCCCCCTGCTGACCGTGCTCGGCCCCCTGACCGTGGTGCAGCACGTGCTGTGGTCACGCCGACTGGGCGGCGAGCGGACGACGGCCCGCTGGCGCGCCGGCACCGACTCGCCGACCCCACACCCCGACCGCCTCCAACCGGACCCCGCCCTGACGTCGGCCCTGTCCCTCACCCCGCCCACCGGACTGGCACCGGGCACCTGGATCGCGATCGCCGACGGCCAGATCCTCGGCACCGGCAACTCCCCCGGCCTCGCCCGCCGCGCCGCCCGCCAACGCGGCACGGACACCCTCCCCATCGTCCGCCAGCTCTGACCGGCCGCCCTTCAGCGGACTTTTGACGACGGCGGCCACGGCGTTCTCGGCGTTCGCGGCTACGGGCGATGGGGTTGGCCCGGCACGCGCCGTGCGCTGGTGAACCGCTGCCGTCGCCCGCCGGCGGCCAGTTCGCCGAGGCGCTCGCCGATGACGGAGACGCCGGGGCGGGGCTCCTGCGCGTAGTACCAGGGCTTGCGTCGGCGCAGCAAGGCCTCTCCGTGCTCGCTCCAGGTGAACCCGGGTTTCCGCAGCAGCTTCCGGAACACCGAGTCGGTCGCCTCCGGGTGGGCGGCGGCCAGTCGGCGGATCGGCAGTGGCGTGATCGACTCCTCGCGCAGGAACGTGCGCAGCAGGTCCTGGTGCGGTTTACGGCCCATGAGGGAAGGGTCGGCGAAGAGGTCCCGCAACAGCCCGTAGCCCGCGTAGAAGTTGAGTCCGTCGACCTCGTCGTAGATGACTCCGACGGTGTCCGCATCCGCAAGGTCCCGCGGCAGCTCGAAAGCCGGGAAGTCGAGGCCCGGGAGCCGCCTGCCCCGGGCGCGGTCGGGATGCTGGGCGGCGATATCCTCCCGCCGGTGCCGGTAGTAGGCGTTGAGCCGTTCCTCGGCTTCGGCGGGCGGAAGGATCAGTTCGTCGCTGCCGAAGAACTCGACGAACGCGGCCCGGTCCTTCCGCATCGACTCCCATCCCTGCTCGATCTTCTCGGGGTTGCGGAAGACCAGTTCGGGGTGGCTGGTGGCCAGTTGGAGTGCGGCCCGGGCGATCTCGGTGGCGCTGGACTTGGGGTAGTACGACATCGCCCCGGAGACCAGCCACGTCCCGTCGGCCGAGAAGACCGGCACCAGGCAGGTGTGGAGGAACCCTCCCCTCGTCACTCCGCGGAAAGCAGCCCGTCCGGCGTTCGAGTAGGTGCGGTACTCCAGGTCGTCGACCAGGTTCAGCAGAATGAGGGCATCCCCGTCCTTGCGGCGGATCTCGAAGATCCCCTCGACCGGGTCCCGCCAGCCGAGCAGCATCTCCCGGTCGATCTCGCCCAAGTCCCGCCGCCCACCGACGAACCGGTCCACCACCGTCGAACCGTCCGGCAGGCGGAAGCGCAGGATGAAGTGGTCGGTGATCCGGACCGCTTCACCCTCGTCCAGCAGCCGCTCCGGCCCGGCGGCCTCCAGCAGCAGGGGGGTCAACCACCGGTCGAAGCGCGCACCTTGCGCGAAGGCGACCAGCTCCCCCTTCAACTCGGCACTGCGTTCGATGAGGTCGGCGAGCGCGCGCTCGCCGTGATCCGCGCCCCGAACGGCGATCGCCATGTCCTGCTCTCCCCACAAGCCGGTTCCGAAGTGATCCGAAGTGATGTGTGAGTTGCTCGGCTCTCGCCGTAGGCACCGACGGTGGCCCCTCATCGATCATGGTCCAAAGCTCGGCCTCGCCCTGCCCGATGCACCCACGGCGCCACGGTAGCGGCCGTCAAGGCGCTCTAGCCGAGGGTCGCTCGAAACCTCACCTGCCGGAGTGAACACGTAGGGTCGACGGCATGCGCTTGAGTACCGTGATCCTCCCCATCCACCGGTGGAGCGAGGGGCAGAAGATCTGGCGGCGGGCCGAGGAGCTCGGCTTCCATGCCGCCTACACCTACGACCACCTGTCCTGGCGGAGCTTCCGGGACGAGCCGTGGTTCGGCTCGGTCCCCACGCTGACGGCTGCGGCGACCGCCACCGAGCGGATCCGGCTGGGGACGCTGGTGACGTCGCCGAACTTCCGGCACCCGGTGACGCTGGCGAAGGAGCTGATCACGCTGGACGACGTGTCCGGCGGGCGGGTGACGCTGGGCATCGGGGCCGGCGGGACGGGCTTCGACGCGACGGCGCTGGGGCAGGAGGCGTGGTCGCCGAAGGAGCGGGCGGACCGGTTCGGAGAGTTCCTGCCGCTGCTGGACGAGTTGCTGCGTACGGACGCCACGACGCGCGAGGGGGCGCATTACTCGGCGGTCGAGGCCCGGAACATCCCCGGCTGCGTGCAGACCCCGCGACTGCCGTTCTACGTCGCCGCGACCGGTCCGCGCGGGCTGAGGCTGGCGGCCGAGTACGGCCAGGGCTGGGTGACGTACGGGGACCCGAAGGGTCCGGCGGACGTGCCCGTCGAGCGGGCGCCCGAGGTGGTCGGGAAGCAGATCGAGAAGCTGACCGCGGCCTGCGCCGCGACCGGGCGGGACGTGCGCGAGCTGGAGAAGATGCTGCTCCAGGGCTCGACGGCGGAGCGGCCGCTTCAGTCGCTGGACGCCTTCGTGGACTGGGCGGGGAAGTACCAGGAGCTGGGCATCACCGAGTTGGTGATCCACTGGCCGGTGCCGGACTCGATCTTCGAGAACGACCTCGCCGTCTTCGAGCAGATCGCCACCGAGGGCCTCGCCCAACTGGGCTGATCACGGATTCTGCTGCCGGCCCCGCCGAGCGCTCCACGTGGTTCGCGCCGCCGATCCACGTGGAGCAACCGGTCCGCCGACGGCCGACAGGCCACGGGAGGTCAGCTCGTGGTGAGGGACTCGGCGCCGTTGGCGCAGCCGAAGGTCTCGGCGGTCCGCCTGGCGAAGCCGGTCACCAACTCGCCCATCCGCGCCGGGCTGGGGCTGTCGGTGGCGTGGAGGGTCTTGTCGGTGAGTCTGAGGGAGGCCCGGTAGGGCGTGGTCGTGCCGTTCAGGGTGCAGGTGAAGGCCGCCGCTCCGGCGTTGTCGCCGGAGGCGGCTGCGGAGCCCTTCGTCACCGCGGCGAGCAGGACGCGCCCGCGCTCCCCGGTGAGCGTGCAGTCCAGGGCAGCCGGGGAGTTCGGTTGCGCCGACCGGTAGCGCGTGCTCACGAAGACCCGGGGGGCGCTGCCGAGCAGCTCGGCGACGTCGGGGTCGGCGAGGGCGCCCTTGCACTCGCCGTGCGACAGCTCGACGGCCGGCGGCCGGTACTCGGTGCGGTCGAGGTACAGGTGCCAACCGAGCAGGCCGCTGCCGAGCAGCAGGGCCGTCCCGCCCGCGATCAGTGGTCCGGAGTGTTTCACTGGCAGACGTCCTTTTTGCTTCTCTTCAATCCGTCCCGGGCGATCTGTTCCAGGTCCGCCTGTCGGCCGGTGGTGCCGGGCCGCGCCGCTTCGCCGGCGCTGACGACCAACTGGGCGTGGCCGACGGGCCCGCCCTGGCAGTAGTCGGATGCGGTGGCGCCGTCGGGCCAGGAGGCCGCCGCACCGCCCGCGTCGAATCTGTGTGCGTCCGGGTGCTCGGCGGCCTCGGGGGAGAGGGTGACCGTGCCCATCTGCAGGACGCTGGAGACGGTGAGCGCGGTGCGCCCGTCCACGCGGATGGAACAGGACACCGGGTCGCCGGTGCGGCCCTCCTTCTCCTCTTCCACGTCCTGCCCACCGGGCGGCAGCAGCCGTCCGAGCGGGGTGTCGTCAGCGGTGCGCAGTCCGCAGAGGTACGCCGCCCGGCCGGGCGGGTCCACGGGGCGGTGGCCCCGCCAGTCCAGGTAGCCGACGGTTCCGGTGGCCGCCACCGCTACCGCGATGGTGGCGGGGAGCACCCATCGGCCTCCGATCGCCCTCATGCGTTGCCCTTCGCGATGGTTGCCATCTCGGTGGAGAGGCCGTCGATGAAGCCGTCCTTCGCCCGGTCGTGGGCGCTGTTGGCCAGCCGTTCGATGTCGTCGTAGCGCAGGTTGGCGTTGATGGATGCGTCCTTGACCGCCTGGTAGGCCGCGTTCGTCGCCCCCTTCTTGGCCTCGTCGACGTAGTAGCGGGCCTCCTGTTGGCCGTCTGCGGTGGTGTCGCGCGAGTTGGCCGTGATCACGTTCTCGGCGATCGAGTCGATCAGTGCACCCGAGATCTCCCCGCCGAGCGGCACCTTGTCCGTCACCATGCCGATGGTGCTGTTGAAGGCGTCCTTGGCGTAGCCCACGTTCTTCTCCAACGCGTCGTTGAACTCCTTGTCGGAGACGGCGTGTTGCGTGTGAACCTCGTCGATGCGGGCCTCGCCGAGGAGGCCGTTGACCACCCCGCCGGCCCGGGCGACGTGGTCGATGTCCGCCTGGAGCCGGGCGAAGTCGGTCTGCCCGCTGTCCATGTGGCCGCGGACGAGGGCGGTGGTGTATGCCTGACTGGCGTTGGTCACCGCGCCGTACGACTCCGGATCGCGCCCGAGCGCGTCCAGCAGGCCGTGCACCGCAGGTCCGTTGAGGCCGGCCGGGGAGCCGTTGACCGGTAGGTCGTTCGCGTCGGACAGGGCCCGTTGGACGTCCCCGATGTACTCGGCGCTCATGTGCCCGAGGCTGGTCCGCATCGGGGCGAGTTTGCCGTCGCCCTTGATGTCGTCGAGTGCCCCGTGGCCGCCGTGGGTGCCGAAGGTGTCCACGACCTTCTGCATCAGCCCGGCCTGCTCGGGGGTGTGTTTGGTCGGCGGGACGGCGGCCGGTTCGTCGTACGGGTGGCCGGTGGTGGCGGCTTCCAGGGCGTGGCCGAGGGCGGCGGGGCCGCCTTGCTTGGTCGTGTTCGCGACGTCCGCGTCCCTGGGGGAGTTGGTGTCCGGGATCCAGTCCTTGTCGTGGACGTAGTAGTCGAAGTAGTCGGCCGGTTTGGGTTTGCCGCCGGGGTTGACGGTGCCGTCCTGGTTGTACGCGGTCGGAGGGTTGGTGAAGAACGTGTTGGCCGCGTCCGGGCTGTGACCGAGGGCCTCCAGGATGGCGGTGGTCGGCCGGAACCCGGCGCCGGCCTCCGGGCCGCCGAGCAGGTTGAAGCCGTGCACCCGGTTGGCGACGTTGGGCGGTGGGGCCGGCCAGTACCCTTCCTGGGTGTCGAGCTGGGTGATGTGCTCGGCGACGGGGTTGAGGAAGTGCGGGTCGTAGTTCCCGGTCATGAGGATGCCGGAGAGCACCTGGTAGCCGTACGGCTGGTAGTCCAGGCCGGACGCCCGGTGCGGCTTGTCCCACACTTTCTGGGCGCCGGCCTTGCGCAGGGCGGCGGCCCATTCGTCGGACAGGTGTGGTTCGTTGGTGGTGCGGGTGGCGGTGGCGAGGTTGAGTCCGAGGTTTCGCTGCAGGTCCTGGTACGCCTTCCAGCGTGGGTCCTTGGGGTCGCGGTAGTGCGCCGGGTCGCCGACCATGCTGTTCCAGGACTTGATCAGCCCGTCGGGGCCGAGGTCCTGGTAGAACTTCGTGGCGAACTTCGGGTCACCGGAGTGCGCGGCCAGCAGCGAGTTGAGCTCGGTGAGTTCGGGGTCGCTGATGTCGCCGCCCTTGGCGGCGAGTTGGGCGGCGCGCTTGCCGTCCGCCTCGGGGCCGCCGCCGATGGCCGCGCCGTTGAAGGACTTCTGCTGGTCGGTGCTGGTGTCGGAGCGCAGGGCGTAGGCGATCCGCTCGTCGGCGGCGGTGGCCTCCTGGACGGCCGCGTCGATGGCTTTGCGGGCGGTCTCCGCCTTGGCTCCGCACTCTTTCTGGTATTCGTGGTAGCCGCCGGGATCGTGCCGGGTGGCCGTGTCCGGTGACGGCCAGCTGACGGTGCCGTCGGAGCCGACGGTGAGTCCGGCGGCCGCGGCGTCGGCGACGGCCTTGTCCAGTTTGGCCTTGGCGGCCTGGAATTCGCTCGCGGCGTCCTTGAACAGGGAGGCGAGTGCATTGGCCTCGGTGACGGCGGCGGTGAGCTGCTGGTTGGTGCGCTGCAGTGCGGGTCTGGCCTGGTCGGCCGAGGGACCGCTCCAGCCGGCGGAGTCGACCTTGGCGCTCACCGTGCTGTTCCAGTCGTCGTCCATCGCCTTGAGTTTCTGGGCGACGGTGGTCCAGGCGGTCGCGGCGTTCTCCAGGACGTCGAACCTGGCGTTGTCGAGCTCGTGGAAGTCGACCATGGGCGTCGTCCTCTCAGGTACCGATCAGGTGCCGAGGTCGTGTTGGACGGACGACTCGTTCTGCCGGTAGTTGGCGGAGCTGCCGCGCAGCGCCTGGGTGGTCTGGCCGATGGTGTTGCCGAGGGCGGCGAGCTGCTGGTCCCAGGTGGTGAAGACGGCCTGGGCGGCCTTGCCGGTGCTCCAGTTCGCCAGTGAGGTGGCGATCTTGGCGGTGGCGTAGTCGGCGCCGCGGCCGTCGGTGTTGAGCCGGGCGTGGATCTGGTCGGAGTTGGTGCCGGCGGTGGCGAGCGCGTCGGGGTCGACGGTGAAGCCGCCGCCTCCGCCGGGTGCCTGCGCCGAGTTGACCTGGGTGCGGGCGGTCTCCTGGGCCCGGGCCTGGGCGGTCAGGTTGCCGTCCGCGTCGTAGGCCCATGGGTTCATCATCCGGTCGAACGCCGTGGCGCGATCCGACATCTTGCTCGTCCCCCCTTCGAGCCGGCGCAGTGCTCCGGCACCCGCGTTGGTCAAGAGTCCGACAAGAGTACAAGCGGGGTCCGGAGTTGCCGACCCTGAGGGGGAGATCCTCCGCCCCTTAGGGGAGATCGTCCGCAGTGTCATACCGCAGCAGCAGACGGGCTCGTCATTCCAGCTCATAGCCCTTGGCGCGCAAGCCCGTTACGTTGAGCAGGTGTCCACTGCTGTCATCAAGACGGATGGCCTCACCAAGAGGTTCCCCCGGGTCACCGCCCTCGACCAGCTCACCGTCGAGGTGCGGCCCGGGGTGGTCGGGCTGGTCGGGGCCAACGGGGCGGGCAAGTCCACCCTCATCAAGATCCTGCTCGGCCTCGCCCCGGCGACGTCCGGCCGCGGCGAGGTCCTCGGCCTGGACGTCGCCACCCGGGGCCCGGAGATCCGTGAACGGGTCGGCTACATGCCCGAACACGACTGCCTGCCACCGGACGTGTCGGCGACCGAGTTCGTGGTGCACATGGCGCGGATGGCGGGGCTGCCGGCCACCGCCGCCCGTGAGCGCACCGCGGACACCCTGCGGCACGTCGGCCTGTACGAGGAGCGGTACCGGCCGATGGGCGGGTACTCGACCGGCATGAAGCAGCGGGTCAAGCTCGCGCAGGCGCTGGTGCACGACCCGAAGCTGGTGCTGCTGGACGAGCCGACCAATGGTCTCGACCCGGCGGGCCGGGACGAGATGCTGGGCCTGATCCGCCGGGTGCACACCGACTTCGGGATTTCGGTGCTGGTCACCACCCACCTGCTCGGCGAGTTGGAGCGCACCTGCGACCACCTGGTCGTGATCGACGGCGGCAAGCTGCTGCGCTCCTCGTCCACCGCCTCCTTCACCGAGGCGACGGCCGTCCTGGCGGTCGAGGTGACGGACCACCCGCAGGACGCCGTCCCGGAGCCGGGCGACGCCGTCCGCGCACGGCTGGCCGCCGCCGGGCTGTCCGTCCAGCCGGAGGGCTCGCACCTGCTGCTGGTCCGGCTGGCCGGCGACGACACCTACGACACCATCCGCGACACGGTCGCCGGCCTGGGCCTCGGCCTGGTCCGGCTGGAGCAGCGCCGCCACCGGGTCGCCGAAATCTTCACCGACGAGAACAGGGGAGGGACGGACGATGTCGCTGCCTCCTGACACCAGGTCCGCCGACACCGGCGTCATCCACGACATCGGCTACCGCGGCTACACCGGGCCCCGGCTCGGCCGGGCCTACGCGACCCGCTCGCTGTTCACCCAGAGCCTGCGCGCCGCGTACGGGCTCGGGCGCTCCGGCAAGTCCAAGGTGCTGCCGATGCTGGTGCTCGGCGTGGTCACGCTGCCAGCGGTGGTCATGGTGGCGATCGCGCTCGCCACCAGTGCGAAGGAGCTGCCGCTGGACTACCCGCGGTACTTGTCCTCGTTCGTGCTGGTCGTGTCGATCTTCCTGGCCTCGCAGGCGCCGGTGCTGTTCTCCCGGGATCTCCGGTACCACACCGTCCCGCTGTACTTCTCCCGCCCGATCACCCGCGCCGACTACGTCCGGGCCAAGTTCGCCGCCATGGTCAGCGCCCAGTTCCTGTTGATGGCGGCGCCGTTGCTGGTCCTCTACATCGGGGCGCTGCTGGGCGGGCTGGACTTCGGGCACAACACCGGGCACTTCCTGTCCGGCCTGGTCGCCGCCCTGCTGTACTCCCTGGTGCCGACCTCGGTGGCGCTGGTGGTCGCCGCCGCGACCCCGCGCCGCGGCTTCGGGGTGGCCGGGATCATGGGCTACCTGGCGATCAGCACGGCCGTGGTGGCGATCCTGACCCGGATCGGCACCGCCACCGAGCTCACCGTCCCGGACTCCGCCCAGTGGATCGCGCTGCTGTCGCCGAACGACCTGGTGGAGAGCCTGACCAACCAGCTCTTCGACGTCGGCGGGATGGGCGGCCGGATGCACGCGCCCGGCGGGCTCGGCGTGGTCGTCTTCACCGTCGCCGTTCTCGCGATGGTGTCCGGCTCGTACGGGCTGCTGCTGCGCCGCTACCGCAGCGTCTGATGAACCGAGGAGTTTGAGAGGGCGTCATGGCCACCATCACCATCGACAAGGTCTCCCGCTGGTTCGGGAACGTGGTCGCCGTCAACGACATCAGTATGACGATCGGCCCAGGCATCACCGGCCTGCTCGGTCCGAACGGCGCGGGCAAGTCGACCCTCATCCACATGATGAGCGGATTCCTCGCGCCCTCCAGCGGGGCGGTCACCCTGGACGGCGCGCCGATCTGGCGCAACCAGCAGGTGTACCGGCAGATCGGCCTGGTCCCGGAGCGGGAGTCGATGTACGACTACCTGACCGGCTGGGAGTTCGTGCTCGCCAACGCCGAACTGCACGGCCTCGCCGACCCGGGCGCCGCCGCCCGGCGTGCCCTGGACCTGGTGGAGATGGCCTACGCCAAGGACCGCCGCACCGGGACGTACTCCAAGGGCATGAAGCAGCGGGTCAAGATGGCCTCCGCACTGGTCCACGACCCGGCCGTGCTGCTGCTCGACGAGCCGTTCAACGGCATGGACCCGCGCCAGCGGCTCCAGCTGATGGAGCTGCTGCGCCGGTTCGGCGCGGACGGCCGGACGGTGCTGTTCTCCTCCCACATCCTGGAGGAGGTCGAGCAACTGGCCCGGCACATCGAGGTCGTGGTGGCCGGCCGGCATGCCGCCTCGGGCGACTTCCGGAAGATCCGCCGGCTGATGACCGACCGGCCGCACCGCTACCTGGTTCGCTCCAGCGACGACCGCAGGCTGGCCGCCGCGCTGATCGCCGACGGCTCCACGACCGGTATCGAGGTGGACGCGCGGGAACGGGCGCTGCGGATCGAGGCGGTGAACTTCCAGGGCTTCACCACCCTGCTGCCCCGGGTCGCCCAGGAGGCGGACATCCGGCTGTACACCGTGTCGCCGGCGGACGAGTCGCTGGAGAGCGTCTTCTCCTACCTGGTCTCCGCGTGAGGCCCGGCGTCCGAGCCACCGAACTCCCTTACCGGACCCAGGAAAGGGCCGACCGACCATGAACCCGACCGTCGCCAGGCTGACCCTGCGCGGCCTGCTGGGCCGCCGCCGCGGCCTCCTGCTGCTGGTGGTCCCCGCCCTGCTGCTGGTCATCTCGGCCGTCGCGAGCGGCACCGCCAGCGGGAACGAGCACGACCTCACCGTCAAGATCCTCGGGCAGCTCGGCCTCGGCACCCTGGTGCCGATCCTCGGCCTGGTCGTCGGCACCGGCGTGATCGCCACCGAGATCGACGACGGCTCGATCGTCTACCTGCTGGCCAAGCCGCTGCCGCGGTGGAAGATCGTCACCACCAAACTGGTCGTCGCGATCGGCACCACCTGGGTGTTCGCCGCCCTCCCGACGCTGCTCTGCGGCCTGCTGCTGATCGGCACCAGGGACGGCATCGCGCTCGGCTACACCGTGGCCGTGCTGGTCGCCGGGGTGGCGTACAGCGCGCTGTTCCTGCTGCTCGGCGTGGTCACCCGGCACGCGGTGGTGGCCGGACTGGGGTACGCGCTGGTCTGGGAGTCGCTGATCGGCAACTTCGTGTCGGGCGCCCGGACGCTGAGCGTCCAGCAGTGGGGCCGGTCGGTGGCCGAGGCGGTCGCCGGGGACGCCGCGATCGGCGCCGACGTCTCGCTCGGGGTGGCTGTCCCGCTGCTGCTGGCGGTCACCGTGGCGGCGACGGTGCTGGCCTCGGTGAAGCTGGCCGGACTGACCCTGGCCGCCGAGGAGTAGCCGGCCGGGGCCGGCCTGGGGTAACTGGGGTCGACCCGGGGCAGCCGGGGTCGGCCCGAGCCGGCCTCAACGAGGCCAGCCCGGGTCGGTCCGAGCAGGGGTGCTAGCCGAGCGTCCGGTTGCGGCCCGCGCCCCAGCCGGCCGCGCCGACCACGGTGGCCAGCACCAGCATCAGCACCAGGGTGGCCGTCCAGCCGCCGGTGAGCTGGTGCAGCGCGCCGGCGCCGACCGGGCCCGCCGCCGCGACCAGGTAGCCGACCGCCTGCGACATCCCGCCCAGTTGGGCGGCGCCGGCCGCGCTGCCGGTGCGCAGCACGATGAAGGCCAGGCCCAGGCCCAGCGAACCGCCCTGGGCGACGCCCAGGATGGTCGCCGACACCCAGGCGCCGGACACCGGCGCGATCAGCAGCAGGGCGATGCCGAGGCCGTTCAGTCCGGCCATGGCCACCGCCAGCCCGCGCTGGCGGGTCATCCGGCCGGCCAGCAGCGGCACCAGGAAGGCGCCCGCGACCTGCACCAGGTTGGAGAAGGCGAAGACCAGACCGGCCTCGCCGCGGTCCATGCCGTGGTCGGCCAGGATGGTCGGCATCCAGGCGACCAGGGTGTACACCAGCAGCGACGAGATGCCCATGAAGAGGCTGATCTGCCAGGCCATCGGCGAGCGCCAGATGCCCTCGATCGGCTTCTCGGCCGCCCGACCGGCCGCCTGACCGGCCGCAGGGCCAGTGGAGAGACGGGTCGCGACCGCCGCCCGCTCCTGCCGGGAGCGCAGCACCTGCGGCAGCCAGGCCACCGCGGCGATCAGCGCGAGCAGCGACCAGGTGCCCAGCGAGGCCTGCCAGCCGCCGCCGAGGGCGTGCTCCAGCGGCACCGAGAGGCCGGCCGCCATGGTCGCGCCGACCAGCATGGTGGTCGAGTAGACGCCGGTCATCGCCGCCGCCCGGTCCGGGAACTCCCGCTTGACCAGGCCCGGCATCGACACGTTCAGCACCGCGATGGCCACGCCGATCACCACGCAGCCCGCGTACAGCGCCGCCACCGAGGGCAGCACCCGCAGCAGCACGCCCGCGCCCAGCACCAGGACGGCGCCCAGCACCACCCGCTCGGTGCCGAACCGCCGGGTCAGCCGGGGGGTGAGCGGGGCGCCGACGCCCTGGAACAGCACCGGCACGGTGGTGATCAGTCCGCTCGCGGTGGCGGAGAGTCCGAAGGTCCGCTGGATCTCGCCGACCATCGGCGACACCGCCGCCAGGCAGGCGCGCATGTTCAGCGCGACCAGCAGGATGCCGGTCAGCAGCAGCGCGGGGTGGGCCAGCCGGGTGCGGACGGGAAGCGGGAGGGACGTGGTGGCAACCGGCTGCTGGGCACGGGTGACGGCCATGGGTGTGCTGTTCTTTCGTGAATGTGCGCGAGGGCGCGGAGGGCGGAAGGCAGGCGGGTGCCTATGTCACTTCCGGGCCGCGATGGCCGCGAGGAGCTGCTCG
Source organism: Kitasatospora sp. NPDC127121 (assembly GCF_042677305.1). NCBI lineage: Bacteria > Bacillati > Actinomycetota > Actinomycetes > Kitasatosporales > Streptomycetaceae > Kitasatospora > Kitasatospora sp. NPDC127121. The sequence continues at coordinate 65,746 of NZ_JBHXTQ010000003.1, forward strand.
ACGGCCGCGGTCGGCTCGGCGAGCAGCGCACGACACGCGGCCTCGGCACGGTCGGGGTCGCCGCTTTCGATCGCGTCGACCAGCGCCGCGTGGGTGGCCACGGCCACCTCGGGCATGTCGTGGTCGCCGAAGGCCGAGGTCATCGACTCGCGCACGGAGGCGCCGAAGTAGCGGTAGACCTCGGTGAGCGCCGGGTTGTGCGCGGCCTCGACGATGGCGGTGTGGAACTCCAGGTCGTGCTCGACGGTGGCCTCGCGGTCGGTCCGCTCGGCGTGCGAGGCGATCACCTCGGCCTCGCGGGCCAGCGCGGCCCGCATCCGCTCGACGTCCTCGCGGGTGTGCCGCAGCGCGGCCAGTCGGGCGGCCTCGGTCTCCAGTGCGGCCCGGACCTCCAGGACGTCCCGGATGCCCGAGCGCTGGACGCCGCGCAGGACGGCGGCCGGGTCGCTGGTGGAGCGGACGAACGTCCCCTCGCCCTGGCGGGAGACCAGCATGCCGGCGTGCACCAGCACCCGGATCGCCTCCCGGACGGTGTTCCGGCCGACCTGCAGCCGCTCGGCGAGCTCGTGCTCGGTGGGGATCTGCGATCCCACCGGCCAGACGCCGCCGGCCAGTTGCTCGCGCAGCTGGTCGATCGCGGTGTCCACCAGGGAGCGCCGTCCGGCCGCCTGGAGGCTGTTGCCGTCGTTGGTCATGCCGGTGCTCCCTTCGTCGTTGGTCGCCGCGTCGCTGGTCAACGCCGGTCGTCGGTCATCCTACAACCGCTTGCCCGGTCATCCTACAACTGGAGTTGAACCCCCGCCGAACACCACGACGTGATCCGAAAGAGAGCCCCTAGACGCCCGGGTAGAGCTGTTCCAGGACGACGGCGACGCCGTCCTCGTCGTTGCTCGCGGTGACCTCGTCGGCGACGGCGAGCAGTTCCTCGTGGGCGTTGGCCATCGCCACGCCGCGGGCCGCCCAGCCGAACATCGGCACGTCGTTGGGCATGTCGCCGAAGGCGATGGTGTCGGCCCCGCGGACGCCCAGGCGGCGGGCGGCGACGGCCAGCCCGGTGGCCTTGGACAGGCCCAGCGGCAGCAGTTCGACCACTCCGGCGCCGGCCATCACGACGCCGACCAGGTCCCCGGCGACGCGGCGGGCGGCCTCGGCGAGCGCGTCGTCGGTCAGGCCCGGGTGCTGGATGTAGAGCTTGCTGACCGGGGCGTCGAGCAGCTGGTCGCGGTCGACCCGGACGACCGGGAGGTCGGAGCCGATCAGCAGCTCGTAGCCGGGGCCGGCCAGCACCTGGCCATCCAGGCCGTCCTGGTTGGCGGCGACGGCCAGCGGGCCGGTCTCGGCCTCGATCTTGGCGATGGCGAGCGCGGCGAGCCGGCGGTCCAGGGTGAGGGAGGTGAGCAGCCGGTGCGCGCCGGCGTCGTACACCTGGGCGCCCTGGCCGCAGACGGCTATCCCGGTGTAGCCGATCTCGTCGAAGACCGGGCGGGCCCAGGCGGCGGAGCGGCCGGTGACGACGATGTGCAGCGCGCCCGCGCCGGTGGCCGTGGCCAGGGCGGCGCGGGTGCGCTCGGAGACGGTTTCCGCGCTGGTCAGCAGGGTGCCGTCGAGGTCGGTGGCGACCAGCCGGTAGGGCAGGTCGCCACCGCTCGGGTGCTCACCGTTGGGGGAGACGGGGCTGGGGCTGGTGGTGCTCATGGGCCGTACGTCTCCCGGGAGTTGCGGGTGGTGCGGGTGGCGCGGTGCTACTTGACCGGTTCGAGGACGGTCCGCCCGCCGAGGAACGGCCGCAGCGCCTCGGGCACGGCCACCGAGCCGTCGGCCTGCTGGTGGTTCTCCAGGATCGCCACGATGGTGCGCGGGATGGCGACCAGGGTGCCGTTCAGGGTGGCCAGCGGGCGGGTCTTGCCCTCCTCGCGCATCCGGATGGAGAGCCGGCGGGCCTGGTACTCGGTGGTGTTGGAGGTCGAGGTGACCTCGCGGTACTTGCCCTGGGTCGGGATCCAGGCCTCGATGTCGAACTTGCGCGCGGCCGAGGCGCCGAGGTCGCCGGAGGCGACGTCGATCACCCGGTAGGGCAGCTCCAGCGCGTTGAGGAAGTCCTTCTCCCACTGGAGCAGGCGGCGGTGCTCGTTCTCGGCGTCCTCGGGAGTGGTGTAGACGAACATCTCCACCTTCTCGAACTGGTGGACGCGGATGATGCCGCGGGTGTCCTTGCCGTAGGTGCCGGCCTCGCGGCGGAAGCAGGACGAGTAGCCGGCGTAGCGCAGCGGCAGCTTCTCGGCGTCGAGGATCTCGTCCATGTGGTACGCGGCGAGCGGGACCTCGCTGGTGCCGACCAGGTACCGGTCGTCCTCGGCGAGGTGGTACACGTTCTCGGCGGCCTGGCCGAGGAAGCCAGTGCCGTCCATGGCGGCGGGCCGGACCAGGGTCGGGGTGATCATCGGGATGAAGCCGGCCGCGGTGGCCTGGGCGATGGCCATGTTGACCAGGGCGAGCTCCAGCAGCGCGCCGACACCGGTCAGGTAGTACGAGCGGGCGCCGGCGACCTTGGCGCCGCGCTCGGTGTCGATCGCCCCCAGGATCTGGCCGAGCTCGACATGGTCGCGCGGCTCGAAGCCCTCGGCGGCGAAGTCGCGCGGGGTGCCGATCTCCTCCAGGGTGACGAAGTCCTCCTCGCCGCCGACCGGGGCGGCCGGGTCGATGAGGTTCGCCAGCGAGCGGAGCAGGCGCTCGGCCTCCTCCTTGGCCACGCCCTGCTCGGCGTCCGCGGCCTTGACCGCGGCGGCCAGCTCCTTGGTGCGCTGCAGCAGGGCGGCCTTCTCCTCGCCCTTGGCCTGGGCGACCTGCTTGCCGAGCGTCCGCTGCTCGCTGCGCAGTTCGTCGAAGCGACTGCCCGAGGACCGGCGCCGTTCGTCGGCGGAGAGGAGGGCGTCGACCAGGTCGACGTCCTCGCCACGGACGCGCTGCGAGGCGCGCACTCGGTCAGGGTCCTCACGAAGCAGGCGAAGGTCAATCACAGGCCCAAGCGTACCGGGCGCAGGCTCGTCCACCGGTACGGGTTTTCCCCTGGGGATAACCGCCCGGATCCTGTGGATAACTTCTGTGGGGAACGGGCGGGGCCAGGGTTATCCACAGGATCCGGGCGGTGCCTGTGGATTGAAGGGGAGGTCGGCCCTCCGATCACCGAAGCCAGGGAATTGAGGTTTCAAACCTCATTTGACCTTCTCGGGTGAGGGAATTGAAGCACTCAGACAGGTGATTTGCTGGCACACGGGTGACTCTGGTCCGATTAGTCATCTCTACGCCGCTAACCAATGATCCGACCGAAACCCGCAGTGGCTATACCGGTTTGTCGACTCATCCCCAGGCCTGTGGATAACTTTCGGCTGTGGATAGTCCCCGCCCCTGTGGATGGCGGGTTCCGGGGCCACGGGCCCCTGTGGACGACGGGTGCGGTCACCCGCCCCCTTCCGTCCGGCCGTGGGAAAACGATCGGAAAAGGGCGGAAAGACAAAGGGCGGCGGTCAGATGTTGTCGCGGTGCCGTCGCGGTGCCGTCGCGTGGATCAGATGTCGCCGCGCCCGTCGAGGCACCGGGAGAGCCAGTCGGCGGCGGCCGTGAAATCGTCGTCCGAGGTCCCCGGCCGCCGGTGCGTGGAGACCTGCCGGTCGGCGCGCGGATAGGAGCCGAGGAACCGCACCTGCGGGCAGATCCGCTTCAGCCCCATCACGGCCTCCGCCACCCGGCGATCGGACAGGTGCCCCTCGCAGTCGATCAGGAAGCAGTAGTTGCCGATGCCCTCACCGGTCGGCCGCGACTCGATCCGCATCAGGTTGACCCCGCGCACCGCGAACTCCTGGAGCAGCTCCAGCAGCGCGCCCGGGTGGTCGTCCGGCAGCCAGACCACCATCGAGGTCTTGTCCGCGCCGGTCGGCGAGGAGACCCGGCCCGGGCGGCCGACCAGGACGAACCGGGTGGTCGCGGTCTGCGCGTCCGCGATGTCCTTGACCAGCGGGTCCAGCCCGTAGATCGGCGCCGCGAACTCGCCCGCGAACGCCCCGTCGTAGCGGCCCTCGGCGACCAGCCGGGCGCCGTCCGCGTTGGAGGCGGCCGACTCCCACTGCGCGTCCGGCAGGTTGGCCGCCAGCCAGCGGCGCACCTGCGCCTGGGCCACCGGGTGGCTGGTCACCGTCTTGACCCCCGCCAGGTCGGTGCCCGGCCGCACCAGCAGCGCGAAGGAGATCGGCAGCAGCACCTCACGGTAGATCATCAGCGGGGTGCCGGCGGCGAGTTCGTCATTGGTCGCGGTGACGGCGCCCTCGACCGAGTTCTCGATCGGGACGAACGCCCCGGAGGCGTCCCCGCCGCGTACCGCGTCCAGCACCAGCGGCACCGAGGCCAGCGGCACCAGCTCCCGGGTCGCGGCCTCGGGCAGGGTGCGCAGCGCCGCCTCGGTGAAGGTGCCGGCCGGGCCGAGGTAGGTGTAGCGGGTGGCCGACATGACGCCTCCGTGGGGAACAGGGTGGAACCGGGGCAGGGGTGTTGCCGAAGAAGTCACCATAACGACTCCGCGCGCCGGCCAGGAAAGCGTTTCAGTGGCCGGGACCGGAGACCGTCGGGGGCGTGCTACTCGAAGAGCTGCTGGCCGAGGTAGCCGCCGGCCGGGACGCCCGGCGGCACCGCGTACAGGCCGCTGGCCTCGTGCCGCAGGAAGCGGGAGAGGCCGTCCCCCCGGGCCAGCTTGCGCTGCACCGGGGTGAAGCCCTTGCGCGGGTCGGCCTGGAAGGCGAGGAAGAGCAGCCCGGCGTCCGGCGAGCCGTCGGGCAGCAGGCCGTCGTGGTACGAGAACCCGCGCCGCAGCATCGCCGCCCCGCCGTTGGCGGCCGGGGCGGCCACCCGGACGTGCGCGTCGGCGGGGATCGCCAGCGCGCCGTCCGGGCCCTGCGCGGCCAGGTCGACGGGGGTGCGCTCGCCGGCCCCGGCGGGCGCACCGAGCGGCGCGCCGTCCGACTTGCGCCGTCCGATCACCCGCTCCTGCCGGTCGGTCGGCAGCGCCTCCCAGTTGTCCAGCAGCATCCGGATCCGCCGGAACACCAGGTACGAGCCGCCGGCGAGCCAGGCCGGCTGGTCCGGCCCGGCGGTGCAGAACACCTTGGCGGCGAAGCCGTCCTCGCCCGGCTGGGGGTTGTTGGTGCCGTCGATCTGGCCCATCAGGTTGCGGCCGGTCATCGGGCGCGCGGTGGCACCGGGTGTACGGGCGAAGCCGGCCGACTGCCAGCGCAGTGCCGCCGTGCCGGCCGCCTGGCGTTGCAGCACCCGCAGCGCGTGCACGGCCACCAGGGCGTCGTCGGCGCCGATCTGGACGAACAGGTCGCCGTCGCCGCGCGCCGGGTCGAGCGCGTCGGCGGGGAAGGGCGGCAGCGGTTCGAGCGCCTGCGGGCGGCGGTCGGCCAGCCCGGCCTTGTCGAACAGGGCGGCGCCGAACCCGACGGTGAGGGTGAGCGAGCAGGGGCCGGCGTCCAGCGCCACCTGGTTGTCGGCGTCCTCGGCCGGCTCCCCGGCGGTCAGCCGCTCGGCGGCCTTCGTCCAGCGCTGGAGCAGGGTGCGCAGCCCGTCCCGGCCGACGCCCTCGGCCAGGTCGAAGGCGGCCAGCTGGACCCGGGCCTGCTGGGGTTCGAGGATGCCGGCCTGGTGCTCGCCGTGGAACGGCACCCGGGCCGCGCCGAGCGCGCCGCCCGGTCCGGCGGCGGGCGCCGCGCCGGGGTGGCGGTCCAGGGCGACCGCCCCGGCGACGCCGGCTCCGGCGCCGGCCAGCAGCCCGGCGCCGGCGGTGCCGAGCAGGGCCCGCCGGGTGAAGCCGGCGCGGCCGGGCGCCTGAGCACCCTGTGCTGCAGGCCTCTCCGCCTCCGCCCTCTCCGTCGTGTCCCGGTCCGCCGTGGTGCGGTCCGTCGAGGTGTGCTCCATCGTGGTCAGCCGATCTTGAACTGCTGGGTCGGGGTGGTCTGGTCGATGTCGGAGGAGCGGATCTGCACCGACACCACCCAGGTGCCGGCCAGCGGCAGCTGCGCGGTGCCGCTCCAGCGGCCGGTGCCCTCCGGGGTGAGCGCCACCGGCAGCGGGCCGAGGTCGCGGTCCGGCAGGGTGAAGGCGAGTTGTACCTCGGGGACGTCCACCGGCTGCCCGTCCGCGCCGGTCAGCGCGAGGTGCACCTCGTTCGGGCCGGTCCGGGCCGGGTTGAGGGTGACGGTCGCGGTCCCCTTGGCGTTCGGGGTGCGGCCCTTGGTGTCGTACGGGAGCTTGAGCTCGACGGTGCGGCCCGGCTCGGTCTGCGGGGCGGGCGCGCCCCCGGCGGCCGGCCCGGCGGCGGGTGCGACGGCACCGGCCTTGACCTCGCTCGCCACCCGCCCGGGCGGGGAGTTGGTGAGCATCGTGGTGACCACCAGCACCGCCACCGCGACCAGCGCCTCGACCAGCACCGAGCGGCGCAGCCCGGCCCTGGTCGGGGTCAGCCCGCGTTCGCGCCCGGCGCTCTCCCGGGCCGCCTGCTGGCGGGCCAGCTGGGCCTGCCGGAGCGGGTCCTCGGAGTGCGCGGCGGCTGCGCCGACCGGCTCCGGCACCGCGGCCGGCTCGATCTCCGCCGCCTCGGCCGGGGCCGCGCGCAGCCGGGCCAGCCAGGTGCGGGAGAACCAGGCGGCGCCGAGCATCACGGCCACGCAGCCGGTCTTCACCAGCAGCAGCCGCCCGTACTCGGTGCCGGTCAGCGCGCCCCAGCTGCCGAGGCCGCGCCAGGACTGGTAGACGCCGGTGGCGGCCAGCACCGCGACCGAGCCGAAGGCGACCTTCGAGAAGCGGTCGACGACCTGCGCGCCGACACCCTCGCGCAGCGCGACCAGCAGCGCGGCCAGGCCGCCCAGCCAGAGCGCCATCGCGATCAGGTGCAGCATGCCGAGCGGCAGCGACAGCCAGACCTGGATGCCGACCGAGGCGTGGTCGGCGCCGACCCAGGTCGCCGCCAGGGCGATCGAGAGCACCAGCCCGGCGACGCCGAGGCCCAGCCGGGCCTCGCGCTGCGGCCGCTCGGCGGCGCGCTGCTCCAGCTCCCGCAGCTCGGCCTCCTCAGCCTCCTCGTCACCCGCGCTTCCGGCACTTCCGGCGCTCCCCGCGCTCCCGGCGCCGCCGGGCTGCGCCGCCGGCCGGGCCGGCTGCCCCAACTGGCCGACCAGCAGCGACAGGAACACCCCGCTCGCCGCGAGCAGCAGCAGCCGGGCGGCCAGCGCGGTGCCGATCCGCTCGTCCAGGGTGGCGCGCACCAGCGACAGGTCGAGGGCCTTGCCGATCCCCGAACCGCGCTCGTACGGGCCGCGCAGCATCAGCACCGCGACGGTGGAGGTCAGTAGCGCCGCCCAGCCGGTCATCAGCAGCCGCTGCATCCGGCGCCGGGTGGCGCCCTCCGGCCAGCAGATCAGCACGAACGCGGCGACGCCGGCGAGCAGCGCGAACGCCGCGTACGCGACGGTGCGCCCGGTGCCGTAGAGGGCGGAGACCAGGCCGTCGGCCTTGGCGCCCTGGAGCGCGGTGGCGGACACCGAGGTGTCCGAGGGCGCGCCGATGGAGAAGGTGAACGCGCCGCCGATCGGGTGCGAGTCCTCCGAGACGGCCCGCCAGGCGACGGTGTACGTGCCGTTGGCGAGCCCGCTGTTCAGTCCGACCCGGGCGGTGTCCGCCTTGCCGTCGGCGTGCCCCGGGTTGCCGGTGTCCACCGCCTTGCCGGCCGGGTCGAGCACCCGCACCGAGTCGCTGGACAGCGACACGGACTCGCTGAAGGTCAGCGTGACCGCCTGCGGGGCGGTGGCGACCACCGAGTTCTGGTGCGGGTCGGTGGACTCCAGGGTGGCGTGCGCGGCGGCCGGTCCGGCGCCGGCGAGCATCAGCGCGAGCAGCGCGCCGAGCGTCCCGAGCAGTCCGGCGATGCGGCGGTGGGCGGCCTTCTCCATGCTGGCGGTCCCCTTAACTCTGGCCGGGGCGGTAGGTGAGCTCCTTGACCGGCACCTTGACCGACAGGGTGCCGGACTTGGCGAAGGTCAGGTCGAGCTCCAGCTCGTCGCCGAGGGCGGGGGCCTTCTGCCATCCCATGATCATCAGGTGGGTGCCGCCGCGGGCGAACTGCAACGCGCCGTGCGCGGGCACGTCCAGGCTCGGGACCTGCTCCATGCTCGACGGGGTCGAGCGGTGCATGGTGACGGACTCGGCGCCCGGGCTGCTCACCTTGACCAGCTGGTCCTGCCCGCCGTCGTTGCGGACGGTCAGGTAGCCGGCGGCCATCCCGCCGGCCGGGGGCAGCGGGATGTAGGAGTCGGCGACGCTCAGCTTGGCCGCCCCGCCGCCGGCACCGTCCTGACCGCCTGCCCCGCAGGCGACCAGGATGGCGCCGCCGCCCAGGGCCGTCGCCAGTACCGCGCCCGTGAGCGCCGTCCGCCGGAAGCCGAGGGTCGCGCGGCCGGCCGGGGCGTGGCCGGTCGAGGCCTTCATGCCGCGACCCCCTTGGCGAGCAGCGGCAGGTCGTGCTCGTAGGTCTTCTCCTCGGTGCCGCTCAGGTAGAGCACGTGCGCCTTGTCGTCCGAGGGGAGGAAGGCCAGCACCTGCGCGCCGTGGGTCGAGGTGACGGTGCCGTCCGCGTTGACCACCGGGTCCTCGATCATGATGCCGAGCGACCTGGCGGCCGTCTTCACCTTGGCCAGGTCGCCGGTCAGGCCTATGAAGTCGCTGCCCATCGAGTCCAGCCAGGTGCGCAGCACCTTGGGGGTGTCGCGCTGCGGGTCGGTGGAGACGAAGACGACGTTGACCTTCTGCCGCTCCTCGGCCGGGAGCGCCTTCATCGCGACGCCGATGTCGCCCATGGTGGTCGGGCAGACGTCCGGGCAGCTGGTGTAGCCGAAGAACAGCAGCGTGGTCTTGCCGTTGGTCTGCTGCCGCAGGTCGTACGGCTGGCCGGAGGTGTCGGTCAGCTGGAGGTCGGGCTTCTCGAAGTTCTTGGTGAGCACCGTGCCCTGGTACGGCGAGTCGGACTTCTGCTTGGTGACCTTGGCGGGGGTCGAGCCGCCCCCGGAGGAGCCGCAGGCGGTCAGCGTCAGGGCGGCGGCGAGCGCGACGGCGGCCGCGCCGGCCAGGCGGGTGGTGCGGGTGGTGCGGGGCATGGGAGATCCGATCGTGCGGGGTGGGTCAGGAGGCGGAGCCGCTGCTCCGGCGGCGCAGGCCGAGCACGCCGACGGCGGTGCCGATCACGCCGACCACGATGCCGACCACGCCGAGCACCCGGGCGGTGGAGTCGCTGGACTTGGCGCCGGCCGGGGCCGCGGTGTGGTCGGCGCTGTCGCCGTGGGCGCCCGCGGAGGGGGAGGCGGTGACGCCGCCGTGGGCGTCCTCACCGGCGGCGGCCTTGGTGAGCTTCAGGACGGGGGCCGGGTGGGCCGGCTCGGGCTGGCCGTCCTTGGACTCGTCGATCCAGCGGACGACGTCGCCGTTGTCGTAGGTCTGCAGGGTCTTGAAGACCATGCTGTCGGCGTCGGACGGCAGCGGGCCGATCGAGACCCGGAACTCCTGGAACTGACCGGGGGCGATCTTGGTGCCGGCGTCGGCGGTCCAGGTGATCTTGGAGACGGCCTCGTTGACGTCGCTGCCGTGCACCTTGATCGGCTTGTCGAGCTTCGCCTTCTCGACGGCCGCGGTCCAGCCCGGCAGCGGCAGGGTGCGGACCGAGGCCAGCGGGTGGTCCAGCGGGAGGTTGACCTCCAGCTTCACCGTGCCGGCGGCGTCGCTCTCGTTCGGCACCCGGAAGTCGACGGCCGTGTAGCCGCCCTGGGCGGCCGCACCCGGGTTCACGGTGACGTGCGCGAACGCGGGGCCGGCCAGCGCCACCACGGAGGCGGCGGCGGTGAGGGCGACGGCGGCGAGACGGCGGGTGGGAAGGGAACGCATGATGGGGTGTCTCCGATCGGAGCTCGGCGGACCGGCCCGCGTCCGGGCGACGGGAAGACCGTGCCTCGGCGGGGCCGCGCGTGGGGACGTGCTGGGGACGTGTGGGGGCGGAAACCGGGGGCCGTCGGCGTGTCGGGGACACACGGGATGTCGGGGACACACGGGACCGGCCCGGGGACGCTGCGCACGACCGGGGCCCGACACGAACGGGGCGCCAGGAGCCGGATCAGTACGCGAAGGCCCCGCGCGGCGGACCGCGCCGCACCACGCTGTGCCGCAGCGCGGCACCCGCCGGAAGCGGACTCTCCCCGCCCCGGACCCCGAACCGACGGGCCGGACCGGCCGCGCCGAACAGGCCGCGCAGCAGCGCCGCCACCAGCACCAGCGCCGACCGCAGCGGCGCCGCCCAGTGCTCCCGGGCCGCCGACGCGGTCACCCGCACCAGCCGCCACAGCGCCGCCTCACCACGCCGCAGCCACCAGCCCGCCACCAGCGCGGCGGCCAGGTGCCCGGCCAGCATCGACGGCGTCATCCCGAACACGCCGCCCTGCCACCACGGGGCGACGGCGTACGCGTTCGGGTCCAGGCCCGCCGAGGAGACCAGCTGCTCGGCGGTCGGGCTCCCGGGCAGGCCGGCCAGCGTGCCGGGGCGCGCCTCGTTGCAGATCAGCCGGCCCGCCACGGTCGGCAGGGTCAGCGGACCGGAGCCGCCGTGGTGCATGCCGGCCATGCCGCCGATCGCGGCGTGGCCGTTGAAGCTGTGGAACAGGCAGTGCAGCCCGAGCTGACCCGCACCCAGCGCACCGGCGATGGCCGTCAGCGAACGCTCCCGCCCGCCGCAGGCCACCGCGAGCACCAGCACCGCGGCGAAGCCCGTCGCCAACGCGGCCGGCGGCACGTTCCCGCCACCCGCCAGGGCGTGCCCGGCGGCCGCTATCAGCGTGCACACCAGGGCGAACGGGACGGCCCGGGCAAGCCGCAGGTCCCAGGCGGCGGCCCCCACCGGCGCATCCGGTGCGAGGGCGCCCGGGAGCGGGGCGGCGGGGAGGGCAGTCATGGCCGAGACATCATCTCACCGCCTACCTCGCCCGCGTGGGCAGGGTGGGAAATCCCTACGAATGCCCCGTTCGGCAGCGGCGTGCAGGCCGGAGAGTGCGCCACTCGGCACAATCCACGGCCTCAGTCCATCCGCCGAACGGGCGGCAGCGGGCCCCGGGCACGGTTCACCGCCGAATCGCCCGGAGATACCTAGTTGTATGTGGAGCCGCAGCCAGGAGGGACCTCCCGTGGACATCTGGTGGACTCTGCACCTCAAGCGCGACCCGGCCAGCGTCCCGCTGGCCCGGCGCATCCTGCTCGGTGCCATGGCGACGGCGGGCGTCGACCCGCAGATCGCCCACGACCTCGGCGTCGCCCTCAGCGAGGCCTGCGCCAACGCCGTCGAGCACGGCGCCGGCGGGCGGCCCGACGACGGCTTCCAGGTCACCGCCTCGATCAGCGGCGACCGCCTGCGGATCGAGGTCACCGACTCCGGCCCCGGCCTGCCCGGCCCCGTCGGCACCCCCGCCCCGGCGCTGCGCCGCCGCCCCGTCCCTCCGCCGCCGCCCCGCCCGGCCGCGCACCGCCGCCCCCGCCGCGGCCGCGCCACCGTCCCGGCCCGGGTCCTCACCGCCCACCAGCCCCGGCGCGACGGCCACCCCTACGACACCCACGTCCTCCCCGCCCGCCCCGCGGCGCCCACGCTGCGCCCCGTGGACCTCGACGCCCTCCCGGACCTCACCGCCGAATCCGGCCGCGGCCTCTTCCTCATCCACGCCCTCACCGACCACGTCCAGCTCCGCAACCACCCGCTCCGGGGCGCCATCGTGAGCTTCGACAAGATCCTCAAGTGGCAGGACGGCGCCTTGCTGCAGGCCGCCTCGTAGCACCGATATCCCTCTGACCTGCACGAATGGCCACTATCGGGGCCCACGTCGCGGTGAGTGCGAGGTAGGGATCAGGCCGCCAGGTCACACGTGGGGCACATGCCCTCGGATTTCGGCGCAGAGTGCCCCGCCTCCGAACTCGGAAGCACCCTGTCGATCGCGGAACGCGTCCGGGACTCGCTCGTCGGCATCAGATGGGTGTACGTCCGGACCGCGAATCCGGGCAGACCTCAAGGAGACACACCATAGTCGTACTGGCCCTTGTCAGCTCTCGCTCGCTCCCTGGGGAGGTACCGCCAGCCCCTGGGTTGCGGGCTTTCGGCGTGCACGGTAGGCAGCCTGCCGGTAGGCGTCGGAGCAGTACTTCCTGGGCCTGCCGCCCCATCGGGACGAACCCGGTGCTCGGCTTCGAGTCGTGCCGGCGGCTGGGAACCATCCCGGCCGCCGGACGTCTTGTGTGCTTGCGGCCGCCACCGACACGGAGGGGCACGGCGGGCGTGCGGCCGGTCCGGCGACAGGCTGATCACGCTAGGAAGGCGGCGGCCCGCGCGTCGAGTTCCTGGGCGGCCGAAACGCCCCGGCTCTTGAACTGGGCGAGGCTCTTGCGCATCTCCATCACCGAACGGCGGGTGCGGACGGACTGCACGCCGGCCATGGCATCGAGCGCGTGGTTCCAGGTCCCGCATGCCTGCTCGATGCCGCCGTCAGCGAGTTCCATCTTGGCCTGATCCACTAGGTCGAGCGCGAGGATCCTCGCGTAGGTCGAAGCCGGGCGGTTGGCCGCCGCCGCCGCGAAGTTCTCTGCAGCGCCCTTCCGGTCGCCGAGTCGGGAGAAGACCTTGGCGCTGCGGGAGTTGACCGTGGCACGCGCCGGGCCCCAGGAGAGGGCCCAGTACGGCATGGCGTCGCCGCCAGCAGCCTCCAGCAAGTCCCGAGCCCGCTGGACGGCCTGAACGGCGGGGCGGCGTTGGTTGGTGGCCGCCAGGCCATGGGCGTGGGTGATGGTGAACAGTGCCTCGGTCGCGGCGTCCACGCGACCGGCGACACGGGACAGAGCGGTCTCGGACAGTGCGAAGGTCTTGGAAGGGTGGCGGAGCTTCATGCCCTGCTGGGCGAGGGTACGCAGGACGAAGGCGTCGTGGCCGGTGATCCCGGACTCGACGGCGAGGGCGTAGGACTGGTGGTAGTACCGCTGGGCGAGGCCCTGCTCGCCGGCGTCGTACGCCTTCCAGCCGGCAAGGTGCACGCCGACCGCTGCGGCGGAGAGCATCTGCTGGCGGTCCTCGTGGGTGCGGAAGGTGCCCCGGCACAGGGCGGCGACGTCGGACCGCAGGTACTGGATCAGGGCGGAGCGGCCGTGCTGGCCGCCGTGGCGCTCGTCGATCTCGGTGAACATGCTGATCATGTCGCGGACGGCGGCGACCTCGGCGGCTCCGGCGACGGCGCCTCCTCGGACGGCTGCGGTTCGTTCTGCGCTCTCGCGGACGTGGTCCAGCGGCAGGTGCATCGCGGCGACGGAGTATGCCGAGGCGGCCAGGAACTTTCGTCGGTCCAAGTCAGCTCTCCACACCCGTGCGAGGACGCCCACCGGGTCGGGGCCGATGGACAGCCCGAGGCCCGGATCGGATTCTTCCACCGACCGTAGCCCGAGTTCGGTTGGGGTGTAGAGCCGTCCCGTCTTGCGGAACAGCGCCTCACAGATGAAAGCAGGAGTGTCGCCCTCCGGATCGGCGCCGCGCAGCCACTTGTGGACCGTGGACGGGTTCGTCCGCAGGTGGACACCGACCTCGGCCGCCACGCGGACGACGCCTCGGGCGAGGGCGTCGAAGGTCATGTCGGCGTCGGCAATGGCCACTTCGAGCTGGTGGTTCGTCACAGGCTGTGCCATGACCACTCCCTTCCTCGGCGCCGGGTGGCGGTAAACACGGTAAAGACAACCGACCGTCCTAGACAGGGACTTGGACGACGGAGCATCGGTTGACTTGGTGTCAGCCGCCCGGGTCGAGAGTCGACACCGGCTCCGGGGAAGCTCCGGGCGGCTGACTCCGACCGCTGCCACCCGGACAGCCCCCGCTGTCCGGAGTATGCAGCCCTGGCGACCAGGAGCGGACCGTGACCACCGAGATGCTGATCAGAACGGAACCACTCGCACGCCCTGCCATGGCCAAACTGCCGTACGCGCCGCAGTCTGCCTCTGCGGCGCGTCGGCTGGTCCGCGACGCGCTCGCGGACTGGGAGCTGGGTCACCTGGCCGACGACGCCGAGTTGGTCGTCACAGAGCTGGTCTCCAACGCGGTCAAGACCGGCTGCCTGACCGAGATGCGGGTCGGCGTCGCCCCGATGACCAACCGCGCCGGCCAGGCCGTGCGGATCTCCGTACGGGACGGATCCTGCGCCCTGCCGGTCCTGATCGGCGCCGCCCACGACGCGGAGTCCGGCCGTGGCTTGGCCCTGGTCGACCGATTGGCCGTTGTCTGGGGCGTCGACCTGGAGCCGCACGGAAAGACGACGTGGGCGGACATCGCCGTGGACCAGGCGTGAGCGGCCGACACCGCAGCACAGACCGCGATCCTGTGGGCACCGCGCTCACCGGGCTGTGGGCACTCGGCCACGCCGTCGTCCTCGGGTTGCTGTCGGTCCTGATCCAGCACCACGTCAAGGCGGACGCCATGGACCGCGCTGGTTTCGCTGCGTCGGTTCCAGACACGCCGTCCGTCTGACCCCAGTACCCCCGCCTCGGGCATCCGCCGCGCGAAGGCCCGAGGCGGGACCGGCGGCTCCGGGTGAACCCCCGCAGCCGGAGCCGCCCACATTCGCCGGCCTCGGCACCCCGCCAGGTCGGAAACCCGTCACGCCGAAGGGAGATTCGCCGTGCCGCAAACCGCGGTCCCGATCTTGGAGGCCCCCCAGCCTCCCCCGCCCCCGCCGCCTCCGCCCCCGGCCCCGCCGATCCCGCAGCCGCCGTACCCGGGCCGCTAGCCCGATCCAGCCCTCGGCCGGGCGTCCTCGCGGCGTCCGGCCGAGGGCCGTCCACCGCCCCACAGATGTTGTGCACCACCCGGAGGAAATCGTGTCCATCTCCCCTGAGCACGACCCCACGCCTTCCCGACCCGTCACGATCGCGGTCAGCGGTCCCGACAACGTCGGCAAGACCAAGCAGATCGGCATCCTGACCCGCCGTCTCGGTCCCGCCGCACATGCCACTGGACCGCTGGACGACTACGACCCGCGCTGGGGCGCCATCAAGGCCCTGGGGATGGGCGCCTGGTGGTTCGAGTGCGGCCCGGTCGAGGAGGTCGCCGACGTCCTCGCCAGCTCCTACCTGGAACGTTCCCGCAGGCCCGCCGCCGCGCCCGTGCGTCTGATGGACCGGGGCATCCCGATGCTGGAGGCGTCACTGGCAGCCACCGTCGCGGTGCGCGAGCGTCTCAGCCCCGACGAGGCCGCCGACCGGGCGCGCAAGCTCCTCGATCCGTACGCCGCCGACGTGCGGGCCGCCGAGGCGGCCGAGTACGGCATCGTGCTCCTGCACGACGACGACCCGGTGATCGGCACTTCCCGCAGCCTCTCCCACGAGCGGCAGGTCACCCCGGCCTACGCGGACTACCAG
The DNA here is from genome assembly GCF_042677305.1 of Kitasatospora sp. NPDC127121. Lineage (NCBI taxonomy): Bacteria > Bacillati > Actinomycetota > Actinomycetes > Kitasatosporales > Streptomycetaceae > Kitasatospora > Kitasatospora sp. NPDC127121. Next base: position 81,256 of record NZ_JBHXTQ010000003.1, read on the forward strand.
CGGCACCTCCACCTTCAGGTGCACCGGCTCGTCGCCGAAGGCAGGTGGGCGGAGACCATCGTGGTCGGCGAGCGCCGGGTCGTGGCCGTCCAGGACGAGATCCGCCAGCGCCTGCATCCGATCGCCCCGCTCGTGCCGTCCCGCGCCCTTCCCGGCGTGCGGGTGGTCGCGCTCGGTGGCATGTCGGAGAGCGGCAAGAGCACGGCGGGCGAGTACCTGCGGGTCAGGCACGGGTACGCGCGCCTCAAGATCGGCTACCTGATCGAGGACGCCGCCCAGCGCGCCGGCATCGCTGACCCGTACGAGCTCCCGGCCGTGGTGCGGGCCGAGCTGCTGGTCGACGGCCTCGACCGCTACTGCGCGGCCCACCACTTCCTCGACCACGTCACCGTCGAGTCCCTGCACGACCAGGACGCGACCGCCGAGCTGCGGCGGATGCTCGGCGAGCAACTGACCGTCGTCTACGTCGACGCGACGCCGCAGGTCCGCGCCGAGCGCGGCACCGCCGGGCCCGAGGACGTGGTCGAGCGCGACGCCGTCAAGGCCCGCCGCGGTGCGGCTGGGGTCGCCTCGATCGCGCAGGAGGTCATCGACAACAACCACAGCCGCCTGCACCTGGAGCGCCGCCTCGACGGGATCGCCCTGGCCCGCCGGTGGCCGCTGCGCAGGCCGGCCACCATGCCGGTGAACACGCTGGGCCTGCCCGTCCACCTGGAGTCCTACCTCTCCGGGCTGTTAGACCGCACCACCGTCCAGGCGCCGCCCGTCATCGACCTCCTCGCCGTAACCGGCAGCGGAGCGCGCGGCAAGTACCAGCACGGGTGGTCCGACCTGGACGTCTTCGTCGTCGCCGAGCAGGACAGCCTCCCCGGGCTCCGGCAGGCCCTCGCCGAACTCGAAGCCGAACTCGGTGGCGTCAAGCTCGGCCTGACCGTGCTGACCCAGGACGAGTGCCGCACCGGGGCGGTCACCTCCCGCCTGCTGCACGTCCTCATGCTGATCGGCTCCGGCTCCCTCGTGCCGCTGTGGTGCCGCCCCGGCCTGGCCCTCCCCGCCCCGGACGCGGCCGGCGACGTGGCGGTCAGCGTCGAGGCCGGCGTACAGGCCGCCATCGAGATCCGCCGCCAGATCCTCAAGGGAGCCCCCGACCTCCGCGCCCTGTTCAAGATCACCGCTCTGCTGGCCAAGGTGATGCTGCGCTTCGAGGGCACCGAGCGTGCCTCGGACGACGATGCGCTGGGCGTCTTCCTCGACCGCGAGCCCGCCACCGACGCCGACCTGCGTCGCCAGGCCCGCGAGGACCGCGAGAAGGCGGTGGAGCTGGCCAACATCGTCCTGGGCCACTGGCTGGCCACCATCGCCCTGCCGACGAGCCGCGCATGAACGGCCCCGCCACTTCTGTCCCGGCCTTCCGCAAGATCCTCGCCCCCGCCGCAGCGCAGGCCGAGGTCCAGGGCTGGCAGGCCACCGCACGCACCCTGCCGGTGCCCCAACTACTGGGCCACAGCCGGGCAGGCGGCAAGCACGTCGTGGCCTACGAGGACGTGTTCGCCACCGGCCGGTGCACCATGCTGCTCGGCGACGTCATCGCTACCGCCGACCGGTACCCGAGCGCCCTGCCACGGGTCACCACGCTGATCGACGCCGTCTGCGACAGCCTGCTCGCCGCCGTCGCCGACAGCGGAAGCGCCGCGCCGCTCTCGGCCTGCGTGCCCGGCCTCTACCTGGACCGCATCCGCCCCGGCGGGCGGATCGACACCTGGTACCTGTCCGGCCGCCTCGCCGTCCCCGTCTCGCGCACCGGCCAGCCGCTGCCCGTACACGCCCTCACCGGCCACATCTTCGTCGTCAACGGCGTCCCGATGCCGCTCGACCTGCCCGCCATCGTCTGGGAAGCCCGCGAAACGCTCTGCTCCGCCCGTACCTGGGTCACCGCGCTCACCCAGGGCGACCCGACCGAGCCGAACATCGCCGACCCGCTGTGCTGGCTCGACTTCCAGTACGCCGGCCGTAACACGCTCGCCGGGGAAATCGCCATCCTCCTCTGGTACTTGCTCGGCATGGGCGGCTGGCTCGTACCGACCTACCAGCCCGAGGTGTACGCCCGCACCCTCCCGCTGCACCTGCCGCCGGTCACCACCCCGCACCTCGAACACGTCGACCACGACGAGCGGCACCGCCGCCTGGAAGTCCGCTACACCTGGGCGGTCGGAGTCGGGCGTCAGGCCGCAATCGACCGCCTGCTGAAGCGCGTTCGCGCCGACCTCGCGCCCGCCGCCGGACTGGCCCCGGACCGCTTCCTCGCCCAGATCCGCCACTTCCTCACCCTGCGAATCCTCGGCGTCATCCCGCCCCGCCGCTTCACCGGCCACGACCTCCTCCTGCTCCTGGCCAAGCTCACCGAGACCCAGCAGCCCGAGGCCGTCTGCGAGACCTTCACCTGCACCCAGCCCGCGCCGGCCACCGGCCCCGACGATCGGACCGACCATGACCACACCCACGCCGCTTGAACTGCCCATCGCCGCCCTGCCGCTCCAGGGCCGGGTGGCCCTGGTCACCGGCGGAGCCACCGGGATCGGCGCTGCAACCAGCCGAGCGCTCGCCGCCGCCGGTGCCTCCGTCGCCGTCAACCACCTCGCGCAGATCCGCCGGGCCCGCACCGCGCTCGCCGACGTGCGGTGCGAGGGCCTGCACGGCATCGAGGTCAGCGCCGACCTCACCGACCCCAACGCCGTTGCCGCCCTGGCCAGTCAGGTCGAGTCCGAACTCGGCCCGATCGACATCCTCGTCAACAACGCGGGCGCCTACCCCCGCATCCCGTGGGACGAACTCGGTGAGGATGAGTGGGCGCGCGCCATCGAGTCCAACCTGACTATCCACTACCGCACTTGCCGTGCCATCACGCCGGGCATGGCCGAGCGCCGATGGGGCCGGGTCATCAACATCGGCAGCGTCAACGCGCGTGCCGGCCGCCCCGGACTCACCGCCTACAGCACCGCCAAGGCCGGACTCCTCGGCCTCACCAGGTCGCTGGCCAGGGAACTTGGACCGGCTGGCATCTGCGTGAACACTGTCGTACCCGGGGCCATCCAGGTCGAGGCGGAGAACGACCTGCCCGCCCACCACCGCGCCCGGCCCGAGGACCAGATCCGCCGCCAGTGCGTCCAGCGCCGGGGCCGCCCCGAGGACGTCGCCGCCGCGGTCGCTTTCCTCGCCGGGCCGAGCGCGTCCTTCATCACCGGCCAGTCGTTGCACGTCGACGGCGGCTGGATCCTCCACTGACCGGCCCGTCCCATCGAACAGGAAGCAGGGCACCATGCAGCACCGCGTCCGCGCCGTCCTCCTCACCCCGAACGACACCATGCTGCTGATCAAGCGCATCCGCCCCGGCATCGACCCGTACTGGGTGATCGTCGGCGGCAAGATCGAACCGACCGACGCCAGCCCCGAGGAGGCCCTGCTGCGCGAGGTCCGCGAGGAGATCGCGGGCGAGGCCGAGATCGTCAGCCTCCTCCACACCATCGAGACGGACGACGAGCGCCAGGACTTCTACCTCGCCACCATCAAGAAGTGGAGCTTCGAGGACCGCACCGGCCCTGAGTTCAGCCAGGAAGGCCGAGGCGAGTACATCCTCGAAGAGATCCCTCTGACCGCCAACGCCCTCGACACGGTCAACCTCCTGCCCCAGGACTTCGCGGCCATCCTGCGCGACGCCGTCGAGCGAGGGGAACTCCTCGCCGCCCGCTGACCGCAAAAGGCGGCCGGGTCGGCTCGGCCGCCCGACATCCACGCGAAGCGATGGTCCTTGATGTGATCAAGACCGCTGCGGCAAAAGGACCTTGGTGCGGCGAGTGACGTGGTACGTTCCGTGGTCCAACCGAAAATAGGCGACCCCGGCGGTGCTACCAACACCCCGGGGTCCGGCAACAGGAGTGCAACCTCCCGATGCGTGTCCATCGTAGCGCCCACGTGCGCAACTTCACCGTGCTGCCCAACGGCCTCCTGCAGGACCGGCGGCTGTCTTACACCGCCCGCGGCCTGCTCACGGACCTCCTCTCCCGCCCGGACGGCTGGCGCGAGGATGGCCGGCACATGGCCGACACCAGCCCGCAGGGGCGCGGCGCGATCAGCAAGGCCCTGAAGGAGCTGACCGAGGCCGGGTACTACCGGGTCGAGAAGATCCGCATGCCGGACGGGACGATCCGCACCGAGACCCACGTCTACGACACCCCGCAGCTCGCGCTGCCGAGTACCACCCGTCCGGTCTCCGGTAGAGCGACCACCGGCAGTGCTGGCGTCCCTCTTGTAAAGAACCGGTACCAAGAACCCTCCCACCCCGCCGAGCAGGCCGACCAGCAGTCGGCCGCTGCCGGGGACACCGCCGACCGGCCAGAAGGGCGGGAGGAGGGCCAGACCATCGACCAGGAGACTCCGGCCGTACCGGACGAGCAGGTCCGCGAGGCAGTGGTCACGCTGTTTCGGGTGATTCGTCCGGAGCCGCGCCTGCGGCTGGGCGAGGCCGAAGCCACGGAGCTGGCGCCAATCGTCGCCCAGTGGCTGGAGCGCGGCAGCACAACCCAGGAGCTGGCCCAGGCCCTGCTGCCCGGCCTGCCCGTGCCCCTGCACTCTCCGGTCGGCGTGCTCCGCAGCCGCCTGCAACGCAAGATGCCGCCTGTGCGGGCCCCGCAGCAGCCCGTGAAGCCCCGGTACGCTGAGTGCACCAAGTGCCACGACCCGCTGCCGCGCCGGGGCATCTGTGCCGCGTGTGCGGGCCTCGGCGGGCGGACGGTCCAGGTCGGCGATGGGGCGGCTGTAGCTGCTGCCGGAGCCGCGCGTGTCCGGGCAGCCATGCTCGCTGCCAGGTCGACGCTGATCATCGGGCAGTTCGCCGCCGTAGCCGCCCGATAGGCGCTCATCGCCGTGCTGGCGTTGATGCCGCTGCCTGAGGACTTGTTCCGCGGCGAAGGATGAGGGCCTTGGTTCTGGTGTCGGCCTTCAGCTGGTTGGCTTCGCGTCGTGGATCCAACCATCGAGGATGACGAGGCGCTCGTTCAGTGTGTGCATGGTGGCCTGCTCGATGTTGTCCTCGTGGAAGAAATCGTGGAGGCTGCGGTGGATCTCACTATGAGGCTGGCGCCTCAGAGCAGCTAGGTGTCCCACCTTGCGATTAACGACCAGCCGCAACTCCATCTTCTGTTCGGCCAGAGTCTGTTCCTTCACGACTGGCCAGGGCCTGCCGTCGCCCGTACGGACCCCAGCCAAACGCATCAGGCGGACAATGGCAGAAGGTTCGGAACTGATTGGCAGGCCAGCTTCTTGCCCCAAGCGTCGAGCCTGTAGGAGCAGAGACTCGCCAATGGCCTCACCCTTGTTGATTGTGTACGGGTGAATGGAATTTGAGGTGCCGATCACCTCCAACTTGCGCGGGGGAGTTACTGTGGAGGGAATTGCTCTATCGGCAGATTCGCTGCTGGTGTGGCGTGTCCGAATCCTTTCCTCCTGATCGCGCAGCACGTGCTGGACGGTCAATTCGATCCGCGCAGCGGGCTCAAGGAGTGGCTGGATGGTTGGGATGAACACACGTGCATACAGGTCGTCGTCTTCTCCACGGCGCCGGATGCAGCGGCCTACGACCTGACGGAAAAAGAGCTCCGTGCGAGTGCGGGTCGCATAGACGATCACTCCCAGGCGTGGAATGTCGACACCCTCGGCGACCATCTGGACGGCGACAATCCAACGGGACGAACCGGTGGAAAACTCGTAAATGCTCCTCGACGCGAGAGGCTTGTCCGAGATTGCAAGCGTGGCAGGCTCTCCCGTAAGGCTTTCGAGGATCGCAGCGTATTTTCGGGCGTGCTTTTGATCAGTGGCAAGAACCAGCCCGCCGATATCCGGAGTGTCCTGCCGGATCAGCGACAGCTCGTCGTTGGCGCGGCGCAGGGTCGAGGGAATCCAATTCTTTTCCGGGTCAAGGGCGGCGGTAAGGGCGTGCGAGATTGTCCGTGGATCGGTTTCGGACAGCTTCCTTGCCGTCGCGTGCTCGGACGCCAGCCGCCATCTGGCCTCGCCGTCCAGGGCCGGGAAAACGACGGGTCGAACAACGTCCTGGTCCTGCAGAGCCATGCCGTAGTCATAGTTGATGTCAGGGATTACCCGGCGTTCCTCGTCGTAGCGAAGGAACGGGATCGGCTTTGCGTCGGTCCGAAACGGAGTGCCGGACAGCATGAGCCGCCTGTGCGCGTCGCTGAACGCCTCGAACAGCGCCGATCCCCATGCGAGGTGCTGAGCGTCCCCAGCGTGGTGCACCTCGTCCAGGACTACCAGGCATGGCCGACCGGACTGGTTGGCCATGCGGGACCACACAGACGGGTCGGCCGCCACGGACTGGTACGTCGTCACCACGCCGTCATAGTCGGTTGCGGTGTTCCTTCTGGCGTTCTTGAAGGTTGGGTTGAGCTTGATGCCCGGTCCCGCTGCGGCTCTGGCCCACTGTCCCTTCAGGTGGTCGGTCGGCACGACAACAACGACCCAACTGATCTCGCCGCGGTCCATCATCGCTTGGGCGGCGAGCAGCGCGAATGCGGTCTTGCCTGCGCCCGGGGTAGCCACTGCCAGGAAGTCGCGATTTGTCCCCAGGAATTTGCGCAGGCCGCCGTCCTGCCACTGCCGCAACCGCACGTGCCGAACCTCCAGTCGGGACTGCGCCCCGCGACTACTGCGGGCATCACCGTGGTCAGGCGACCAGCGCGGGCGCAGGATCGGCAACTGTGCTCCAGCCGCCGCTGATCACCAGGTAGAACCTGGGCTGCTGTCGGAGCTCCGCGAGGTTCACAACATGGCACCGTAGACCAACGCAGGAGTGGTCTATCCGCGTTGAAGGGGGGCGCTGAGGGATCCCTTGGAGCGCCCAGCATCACCCGAACGGCGCACAGCAACGGCGTGCGCCCCCTCGTTACTCCAGGCGCCGACTCATCCAGGTGCTCCGTACGGTGGCGGGGTGGTGGTGAGCTGAACCGGGCGGCCCCAGGTCACATCTGGGGCACATGAGAGCCAAAAGTGCCACTGACCAGTGCGAACTACTGAAGGTAGTTTCGCCTGGTCAGCGGCACTTTGCGGGACGAACCCGCAGGTCACGGGCCTGTAGTGATCAAAAGATCCTCAAGTGACAGGACGGCGCGCTGCTGCGGGCGGCGTCGTAGCGCTGATGCCCTAACAGCCAAGGAACGTCGAGGGCCCGGGCAAGAGAAAACAGCGGAGCATGGACCAGGGAGTGGTCGGTGCTCTCGCCGGTTGGCAGCCACAGGCGCGTCAACGGCGCCAACGTTCCCTGGCCCAGGCAACCACCGCCACGGTCACGGCCCCATCCACTGCTCGGCCCAGCCGCCGGTGCCTGCGGCGTAGCCAGCGGTGTATGCCGCCGCGACTGCAGCAGCCAGAACTTCGAGTCGCGGTGGCCTGTGGCTCTCGCCACCGATTGCGCGCATAGTGGAGGCCTTCCCCTTCGTTCGGCGCGTTCGTCGGTTAGGTGGAAGGCAAGGGTGTCCGCTACGGCCTGCCCTATACCGCCACCCATGGTGCGATGGTCGGCACCACTGGTGGGGACATCCGGCCTGGCCTGCGCGAGTCGAGCCCTAGGGGCAGGGACTCCTGAGGTCGGCGACGGTCACCAGCACAGCGGTCGACGCCTGAACGCGAGTCACCCCGTTGGTCGCCGGGTCGAACAGTGCGACCCGGGGGGCGAGGGGGTCGAAGGTGAGAAGTGGACGTCCGGTAACCAGAGGCTCCCCTTGGACGGCCGCGGCTGCGCTCGTCGGCCTGACACAGACGGCACGGGCGGTGAGCGCGTGGAACGCCGAGGGCGGCTTTCCGGCAGAGACCTGGGGGCGGGCACCGTCGGCGGAGCGGCTTCCGTTCTCGGTCGCCGAGACGATCACCACCAGGCCGTAGAGCAGGACCAGCGGGACGACAATCAGTTTGCCGAGATCGACGTGAAGCTGCCGGAAGTACCCCACGCCGGCCAGGATCAGAAGGACAGAGGCGATTCCGATGGCCAGGGGTCTGGTGGTCGGGGTCACCTGGTCCATGGTGGACAGGTTGACATCGGCCATCTTCATTCCGAATTTCTTCAGATAGGAACCATAGGAGAGGTCGCCGACCATTCGGAGAAGTGGCGGTGCCAGCGAGATGGCAATCGGAACGGCCCAGAGGACCAGCCTTTCCGGACCGGTTCCGCGAATCAGGTGGCGGAGTCCGAAGACGACGAACACCAGGTACAGTGGAGCGAATCTCGACAGTGGTGTGACGATCTGGTTCTCGCCGAGTGAGATGCCGATGGCGATTCCTATGGCGGCGAACACCGTGGCGACCGCAGATTTGGCGGCTGCCGGGACAGGCCGGTCGAGATGGGGAAACGACAGGTAGAGCAGCAGCGTGTAGACCAGCGCGAACGCGGAGAGCCCGGCCAGGTGCTCGGTGGCCGGAGTCCACCGGGGCTCGGACGCGATGACGATCGAGGTGCCGCCGATCCACACACCGAGGGGCAGGTAGAGCGCGATTCGGTCCTGGCGGATCCAGTACCGCTTGCCGTTCTCCGGGGAACGGTCCGCTGGGACGGGGAACGGCAGGCGCAAGCCGGAGCGTGCGGGCCGGGCGGGTGGGTTAGGAAGGTGCCGGCGACGGGAGAACTCCTCTGCCGCCTCGCGGTGCGAGGCGGCGTGGATCACTTCGCCGGTGTCGCGCAGTCCCATTGCGATCCGGATCCGGTCGACCCTGCCGCGAAGGCCCTCCCGTCGTGGCAGCCGTCGGTGGACGTGGTAGACGGCGGAGCGTACGGCGCTGGGCTGGAGGACCCAGGCGCCGCGGATGTCGAACAGCAGGCCGTGTGGTTCGAGAAGGTTGACGACCTCCAACGTGGCGACCCGTTCCGCACCTCGGGAGATTCCGACCAGCGGGACGTCGACCAGCCAGTGGGAATCGAGACCCTGGCGGCCCTCGGCCGTGTGGGGACTGTGAGTCCTGGTGTCTCTCGTGAGATTCCACCCGGCCTCTCTGAGGGCGGCTGCGATGTATTCGCTCTCCGCGGATTCGACGGACAGCGAGACTCTGACCCGGGTGTCGAATTTCTGCGCGGGTAGTGTCGCGCTGTCCGTCGATCCGTCTTCGGCGGGATCTGCTGCGCGTTGTTCGGGAATTCGATTCCGCTCTCGCGAAGAGGTCGGGCGAAAACGCCTCAGGAACTCGTTGTCGGGCACGGGGTGGTCCTGTTCGGCCAGGTGATGCACTTTCCAGGCCGTGATGTTAACAGCCACCCCGGGAGTTCTTCCCGCGCATTTCCGGTGGGCGGGATCAGGTGTGGGTGCGGCGGCGGGTGGTGAGGAGGAGGGCGGCGCCGAGGAGGACGGCGGTGGTGCCGGCGATGGCGAGGGGGCGGGTGGCGGTGCCCGCGCCGGTGTCGGCGAGGTGGCCGGGTGCGGTGGTGGGCTACCAGCTGCCGCCGGGGGAGCGCGGTACGACGGCGAGGCTGCCGCTGCCGCTGCCGCTGACCGAGACGTTGGTGGCGAGCTCCATAACCGACG
>NZ_JBHXTQ010000003.1:90838-127540 GCF_042677305.1 Kitasatospora sp. NPDC127121
CGCGGGGGGGGGGGGGGGGGCGGGGGGGGGGGGGGGGGGGGGGGGGGGGCCCGGGGGGGGGGGGGGGGGGGGGGGGGGGGGGGGGGGGGGGGGGGGGGGTGGGGCGGGGGGTGGCGGTCCGGTCGCCGACGCTCATGGTGCCGGTGTAGCTGCCGGCGAGCTGGGGGCAGTTGTACTTCTTCGCCGGCGCGGAGCCGATCGGGAGCACCTCGGACTTGCCGGTGAAGGTGAGCCGGTGGTCGCCGAGCGGGGCTCCGGCGGCGGCCCGCAGCCGGAGGGTGAGCTTCTGGCCCTGGGCGAGCTGGTAGGTGCCGGTGTCGGTGGGGATGCCGGAGACAGTGAGGGGCTTCCAGCTGCCGCCGGGGGCGCGCAGTTCGACGGCGAGGCTGCCGCTGCCGCTGCCGGTGAGCGTGACGGTGGTGGCGAGCTCCATTACCGTCGTGGTGCTGACGTTGTCGAAGGTGACCGTGAGTTCTCCCGGGGTGTCGCTGCTGCCGGTGACCGGCATCGGCGAGGCCATCGGGCCCTCCGGACGGTCGTACGGCCAGGGCGAGCCGGTGGCGGTCGGGGTGGCCGAGGGGGTGGCCGTGGCGGACGGCGTTTCCGAGGACTTGGCGGTGGGGCTGGGGCTGCCGGACGGGGTCTCGGCCGTCGCGGTGGCGGTCGGCGTCGTGATCGGCGTGGCGTCGGCGGCGAACGCCGGGGCCGTATCGAGGGCGGCCGGGCCGACGGTGAGCGCGAGCAGGGCGCAGGCGGCGGGAAGACGGGCGGAACGCATCGGAGGGTTCCAGCAGTGGGGTCGGGGTTCGCGCTCCGGAGGGTAGACCGACGAGGGGCGTGAACGGTTGTCCACGCCCCTCGGGTTCATTCGGCGGGGCGTCAGCTGTGCGCGCCGGCCTTGCGGCGGCGCAGGACGAACACGGTGCCGGCGCCGGCCGCCAGGACGGCGGCGCCGCCGAGGGCGATCGGCAGGGTGTTGGAGTCGGCACCGGTCTCGGCCAGGTGCGGGCCCGCCGACGGCGAGGCGGAGGCCGAACCGTGGCCGGCGGCCGCAGGGGTGCCGGCAGTCGGCGTGGCGGCCGACGCGTCGGTCACCTTGAACAGGTCGTCGACCCGGTAGCTGCCGTCGTACCGGAGGCAGCTGTCGGTGGCGGGGGCGCCCGGCACGTCCTTGGCCTCGAACTGCTCGGAGTAGCCGCTCAGCTGGGCGAAGTAGCGGGCGGTCACGGCCTTGTCGGTGGCCGCGAGACGCACCTGGAAGGTGATCTTCTGCCCCTTGGCGATCTTGTACTCGCCGAGGTCCACCTGGAGGTAGGACATGTTGTCGCCCTTGATGCTGCTCGCGGCGGGGGTCTTCCAGTCCCCACCGGGCAGCTTGACCTGGATGGTGAACGACTCCTTGCCCCAGGTGATCGGGTTGATCACCGGCTCCACCTCGCTCACGTCGGTGAAGAAGAAGTCGGCGTCGACCTTCTTGAGGTCGACCGGGCCCGTGTTCTCGAAGGTCACCGTGGCCTCCTGCGCCGCGCCGCCCTTGACCAGGGTGGTCTTCGCGAGGCCGGTGCCGGTGACCTTGAGGTCCTGGTGCAGGCCGCCGCGGCAGGGTCCGCCGCTGGGCGTCGGCATCGGCGGGGTCGGCAGGTTCGTGGGCTTGCCGGTGGGCGCCGGGGTGGTCGGGGCCGGGGTGGTGGGCGCCGAAGTGGTCGGCGCCGGGGCGCTCGGGGTGGTGCTCGGGGCCGGGGTGCTCGGCGCCGGGGCGCTCGGGGTGGCCGTGGTGGAGGTGGGGGGCGGAGAGGAGGGGACTCCGACCGCACTCGCGCTGACGGCGCCGACCGTGGTGCCGAAGGAGAGCGCCATCAGCGCGGAGGCGGCCAGAAGGCGAGAAGAGCGCACGTTGAGAAGCTCCAGATTGGGGTAAATGGGGTCGATTTCGGGCGACTTGAGGCCTCCGGCAGGGCCGTCGGCGCGGGTCGCGCCCGCGAACCCTACCGGTTGCGAGTGGCTTGTTTCGATCAGATTTGGCGCTAAGTGATCGATACTGCCCAGGCGCCCGTTCGGCCACCGGTTGCCGGGGTGGCCGGGGGGCCTGACGATGGCCGCATGAAGCACCAGATGCGAGCCGAGTACGGGGCCGGGGGTGCGACCGGCGGGGTGCGGTTGTGGCACATGGTCCGGGGGATGGAGAGTGTGGCGATGTGCGGCCGGGAGCTCGACCCGGACGCGCAGGTGCGGGAGCCCGTGGACTGGGGCAAGACGCCGGAGCTGTGCTGCCACACCTGCGGGGCGTACTACCTGCGCGAGACGCCGTACCTGTCGGCCGAACACCAGTAGTGCGTCCACGGGTGGTCTACCGTGATCGGCATGGAGCAACCCCTCGCCCGGCCGCGGTCGTTGACCCGTGAGGCCGCCGGGCTGCGGTCCGGCGTACCGGACCTGTCCGAGCACGTCGACCGGTTCTGCGCGCTGGTCGAGCGGGTGGACCCGCTGATCCACGCGTTCGTCCCGGAGCCGGGGCGGCACGACCGGCTGCGCGCGCAGGCGCGGGCGCTGGCCGCGCGGCACCCCGAATCGGCCGGGCGGCCGCCGCTGTACGGGGTGGCGGTGGGGGTCAAGGACATCGTGCACGTGGACGGGCTGCCCACGCACGGCGGTTCGGCGCTGCCGCCTGGAGTCCTGGCGGGGCCGCAGGCCGTGGTGGTGGACCGGCTGCGGGCGGCCGGGGCGCTGGTCGCCGGCAAGACGGTGACCGCCGAGTTCGCGGCGAGCGCGCCAGGACCGACCCGCAACCCGCACCATCCCGGGCACACCCCGGGCGGCTCCAGCAGCGGGTCGGCGGCGGCGGTCGCGGCGGGGCTGGTGCCGCTGGCGGTCGGCACCCAGACGGTCGGGTCGGTGATCCGGCCGGCCGCGTACTGCGGGGTGGTGGGCTTTCGGCCCACGTACGGGCGGATCCCGATGGCCGGGGTGATCCCGAACGCGCCGAGCTTCGACACCCTGGGGGTGTTCACGGCCGACCTGGCCGGGGCGGCCCTGGCGGCCGCACTGCTCTGCGACGACTGGCGGGGCGAGGCGGCAGCCGGGGCCGGGGGCCGGCCGGTGCTCGGGGTCCCGGACGGGGCGTACCTGGAGCGGGCCGAGCCGGCGGCGCTGCGCGCCTTCGAGGAGAGCCTGGAGCGCCTGGCGCAGACCGGCCTGACGGTGCGCCGGGTGCCGCTGTTCCCGGACTTCGCCGGGATCACCCGGCAATTGCAGACGATCAACCGCTTCGAGCTGGCCCGCGGCCACGCCGACTGGTTCGCCCGGTTCGGCGGCCTGTACCGGCCGGAGACGGCGGCCAGCATCCGGGTCGGCCAGGGCGTCGCGGCCGAGGACCGGGCGGCCGCGCTCCAGGCCCGGGAGCGGTTGCGCGAGCGGGTCGCCCGGGCGATCGTCGAGGCCGGGGTGGACCTGTGGCTGGCGCCGTCGGCGACCGGCGGGGCGCCGGAGGGCCTGCACAGCACCGGGGACCCGGTGATGTCGCTGCCGTGGAGCTACCTGGGCCTGCCCGCGCTGAGCCTGCCGGCCGGGCGGACGGCGGAGGGGCTGCCGCTGGGCCTCCAGGTGGTCGGCACGGCGGGCGGCGACGAGCGGCTGCTGGCCCAGGCGGCTTTTTTGGAAGGGGCGCTGGGCCGAGAAGCCTAGAAGCGACCTAGGGGCTCTCTTTCGGATCACGCCGGGCGCGCGACGCCGGAGCACGCACCTCGCCGCGTTGTCGTCGGTCGCCGATACTCCGCATGGACTCCCTCCTCCGCCTTGCGATGCACGCACTCCGACGCCGCGCGCTGATCCGACGTGATCCGAAAGAGAGCCCCTAGGCGAGCGCCGGGTCGGCCGGGTCGGTGGCCTCGGCGCGCAGCAGGCGCAGCAGGAGGCGGGCGGCCCGCTGGTAGGGGATGTCCTCGTCGTGCAGCACGGCCTGGGAGTTGGCCGTCTCCAGGAGGGCGATCAGGGCGAAGGCGAGGTCGTCGAGGTCGGTGTCGGGCCGCAGGCCGCCGGTGGCGCGGGCCTCGGCGAGGGCGTCGGCGATCACCTGGCGCCACTCGCGGGCGCAGTCGGCGAGGGCGTCCCGGACGGCGCCGGGGCGGGCGTCGAACTCGGCGGTGACCTCGTAGAAGAAGCAGCCGCCGGGGAAGATCCGGGCCCGGGAGTAGGCGAGCCAGCTCTCGCAGAGGGCGCGGGCCCGGGCGAGGCCGGGCGGGGTGTCGGCGACCGGGGCGACGACGGCGTCGGCGAAGATGCGGCGGGCGGCGCGGACGGTGGCGAGTTGGAGCTCCTCCTTGGAGCCGAAGCCGGCGAACACGCCGCTCTTGCTGAGCCCGAGGTCGGTGGCGAGGCGACCGATGGAGAGTGCGCCGAGGCCTTCGACGGAGGCGATCGTGACGGCGCGGTGCAGCACGGCCCGGCGGGTCTCCTCGCCGCGCAGGACCCGTCCGTCCGTGGTCGATCCGGCCATCGGCCACCTCAGTTCTCGTCGTCGCCGTCGCCGTCGCGGTGCGTGCCGCCAGGGTAGCCCGGGGGTGGGCGGCGGACTTCCTGTCCATAAAACTGTACGAACGGTCGTGCTAATATCCGGACCCAGCACGGCCCCCGCACCCCGGCACGCCCGTCCGCACCGACAGGGAGACCGCATGGACCCGGCCCTCGCACTGGTTCGCACCGCCCTCAACACCACCTCGCACCTGGCGCCCCGGCTGGCCGGCCGCGCCGCGTACGAGCTGTTCCAGCGTCCGCTGCGGCGCAGCGCCGTCCGCCCCGCCGAGCGGGAGACCCACCGGCAGGCCGCCGTCGAGCGGATCACCGTGAACGGCAAGGAGGTCGTCGTCTACCGCTGGGGCGACGGCGCCCGGCCGGTGCTGCTGATGCACGGCTGGCGCTCCCGCGCCTCGCGCTTCGCCCCCTACGTGCCCCGGCTGCGCGCGCTCGGGCTGAGCCCGGTCGCCTTCGACGCGCCGGGCCACGGCGACTCCGGCGGCCGGGCCACCACGGTGCTGGAGTACCGCGCCATCGCCGGGCAACTCCAGGACGGCTACGGCGGGTTCGAGGCGATCGTGGCGCACTCGCTGGGCGTGGCCGGGGCGTTCCTGGCGCTGCGCGAGGGGGTCCGGGCCGGGCGGCTGGTCGCCCTCGCAGGGGTCAGCGAATTCGCCTACCTGCCGGGCGCGTTCTGCGCCGGGCTCGGCCTCGGCCCGGTGATCGAGCGGGACCTGCGGCACCGGATCGAGCACGAGCTGTTCGCCGGCACCGAGGACCCGTGGCGGCGCTTCGACGCCGCGCACCGGCCCGAGGAGGTGCCGCTGCCGATCCTGGTGGCGCACGACGAGGGCGACGACGTGGTCGGAATATCGCACGCGCGGCGCCTGAAAGCCGCGTACGGTGACCGGCTGGAGCTACTGGTCACCCGAGGGCTCGGCCACCGCCGGATCGTCGCCGAGCCCACCGTCATCGACAACGCGATCGGCTTCCTGTCGGCCGGTCAGGAGGTCAGCGCCGCATGAGCCGTGCCGGAGAACTCGTCGAACTGCACGCCCGATCGCTGGAGTTGGCCGCCGAAGTGGTGGACGGCCTGCGGCCCGACCAGCTGGAGCTGCCGAGCCCGTGCGCGGGCTGGACGCTGCGCCGGCTGATGGGGCACATCGTCGGCCAGCACCAGGGCTTCGCCGCGGCCGCCCGCGGCGCCGGGCCCGACCTCGCGCTCTGGGCCGACGCCCCGGTCGGCGACGACCCGGCGGGCGCCTTCCGCCGCACGGGCGCCGAGCTCACCGCGGCGTTCCGCGAGGCCGCGGCGGCCGGGCGCGACGTCTGGCTGCCGGAGATCCAGCACGGCGGCCCCTTCCCGCTGGCGCACGCGGTCGGCTTCCACCTGCTCGACACCCTGGTGCACGGCTGGGACGTCGCGGCCGCGCTCGGCGTCCAGGCCCCGTTCACCGCCGTCGTGGACGGCGACGAGGAGCTGGCGGCGACCCTGCTGGCGGTCGCCGAGGCCGTCCCGGCCGCACCGGAGAACCGGGTGCCAGGCAAGGCGTTCGCCCCGCGCCGCGAAGCGGGCACGGCGGGCGGCCGGTTCGACCGCGCGCTGGCCCTGCTCGGGCGGGACCCGGCCTGGAAGGCCTAGGAACGCGGGCCCGGATAGCCCGGTTCGGAGAGCTAGGCGTGCCGGCCGCCGCGCTGTTCGTCGGGGAAGCGAGGCCCGCCGATCAGGAAGAGCAGCGCGGCGGTCGGAAAGCCGGTCGAGGCGGCCACTAGCACGATGAACTCCCAGAACATCTCCTGCTCCTCGTCAGTCCCGGGCCGCCCGGACACCCGAAGGTGATCCCAAACCTGACAGGCCCTGATTGGCCGAATTGTCCGGTCGTTATTCGACGGTATGACCGGATTGCCCCGGCTGCCACCGGGCGGCGGCGACCGGCCCGCGCCACACCGGCGCAGGGGTCTGGGCGCGGGCCGGGGGCGGCGGCCACACTGTCGGGATGCAGCTACAGCTCGCAGGGGAAGCACGGCGGCCGGACCGCGAGAGCGAGGACTTCGCGGCGGCCTCGCCGGAGGCGCTGGTACTGCTGGACGGTGCGAGTTCGCCGACCGGCCTGGAGTCCGGGTGCCGGCACGGAACCGCCTGGTACGTCCGCCGGTTGGGCGTGCACCTGCTCGCCCGGCTCACCGACCGGGTGGACCGCTCGATCGCCGAATGCCTGGCCGACGCCATCGTGGAGACGGCCGCGCTGCACGGCGGCCGCTGCGACCTGGGCCACCCCAACACCCCCGCGGCGATGGTGGTGGCTGCCCGCCGGCACGGCGAGTCGCTGGAGTACCTGGTGCTCGGCGACTCGCTGCTGGTGCTGGAGTACAAAGACGGCCCGCCGAAGGTGATCGGGGACAACCAGCGCTTCCCCGGCGGGGAGGAACTGCGCCGGCAGGTCTGGGCGACCGTCCCCGGCTCGGCCGAGCGGGCCGCGCTGCACCTGGAGTACGCGCTGGCCGTCCGGTCCGCCCGCAACCGGGGCAACGGTCCGTGGATCGCCGCGGCCAGCCCGAAGGCGGCCGGGCACGCCGAGACCGGCTTCGTCCGGCTGGAGCGGCTGCACGCGCTGGCCGCGCTCACCGACGGCGCCTCGCGCTTCACCGAACGCTTCGGGCTGGGGAGTTGGGCGGACGCGCTGCGGCTGCTCGCCGAGTCCGGTCCGGGTGAACTGATCGCGCAGGTCCGCGAGGTCGAGCGGGCGGACGCCGCCTGCGAGCGCTGGCCACGCGGCAAGGCGCACGACGACGCCTCGGCCGTCTACGCGCTCCTGTAGCGCGCGGAGGACGGCCGAGGCGCCCGGGGTGGTGCCGTCAGTCGATCGGGTGGCCGAACCGGCCGGACTGGAAGTCCCGCATGGCCTGCTCCAGTTCGCGGTGGCTGTTCATCACGAACGGCCCGTACCAGGCGACCGGTTCGCGGATCGGCTGCCCGCCGAGCAGGATCACGTCCAGGTTGGGGTGGCGGGAGTCCTGCTTGGTGTCGGCGGTGATGGTGATGGTGTCGCCCTCGCCGAACACGGCCGCCTGCCCGGTGTGGATCGGGCGGCCCTCGGCGCCGACGGTGCCGTCGCCGTTGAGGACGTAGGCGAGCGCGTTGAAGTCCGGCCGCCACGGCAGGGTGACCTGCGCGCCCGGGGTGATGCTGGCGTGCAGCAGGGTTATCGGGGTGTGGGTGACGCCCGGGCCCCGGTGGCCGTCCAGCTCGCCCGCGATGAGCCGCAGGATCGCGCCGCCGTCCGGGGTGGAGAGCAGCTTGACGTGGCCGCCGTGGATGTCCTGGTAGCGCGGGGCGGCCATCTTGTCGGAGGCCGGGAGGTTGACCCACAGCTGGATGCCGTGGAACAGGCCGCCGGTGGCCACCAGCGACTCCGGCGGCGTCTCGATGTGCAGGATGCCCGAGCCGGCCGTCATCCACTGGGTGTCGCCGCCGCCGAGATGGCCGCCGCCGCCGTGAGAGTCCTTGTGGATGAACTCGCCGTCGATCAGGTAGGTGACCGTCTCGAAGCCGCGGTGCGGGTGCCAGGGCGTGCCCTTGGGCTCGCCGGCGGCGTACTCCACCTCGCCCATCTGGTCCATCATGATGAACGGGTCGAGGTGCTTGGTGTTGATCTTGGCGAAGGCGCGGCGGACGGGGAAGCCCTCGCCTTCGAAGCCCTCGGGTGCGGTCGCGATGGTGAGGACCGGCCGGGCGCTGGTGGCGGCGGGGTCGGGGGTGGCGACGCGCGGCAGGGTCAGCGGGTTGTCGACGGTCACGGCGGGCATGTCGGCCTCCTTCGGGGGGTTCCTCTGGCCTACGTCCACGAGGTTAGTTCAATTCTCAACAACAAGCAAGTTGAAAGTTGAACCATATGGTGACGAAGGAGCGCGGGGCTCCTCCTCCAGGATGGGTCAGCCGTACATGCGGCGCATGGTGAAGTCGACCATCTGCTCGACCGCCTTGGCGTCGAACACCATCCGGTGCTCGCCCTCCATGTCCAGCGCGAAGCCGTAGCCGGTCGGCAGCAGGTCCAGGACCTCGGCGCCGGTGACGGTGAAGTGCTTGGAGTCCTTGCCGGCGTAGCGGCGCAGCTCCTTCAGCGAGCTGAACATCGGGATCACCGGCGTCGGCGTGTTGTGCAGCGCCAGGAAGCCGGGCCGCTCGCCGCGAGGGCAGTGCACCTTCGAGGTGATGAAGATGGCCTGGAAGTCCTCGACCGCCATCGAGCCCGTGGTGAACGCCCGGACGGCGTCCGCCAGTGACGGCGGGGAGGGCTCGGGGTAGAGGGACTGCTGGGACGCCTGCGACTGCGCGCCGTAGGCGTCGGGGCCGGGCATGCCGTTCATGCCCGGCTGCGGACCCGCCTGCTGCTGGTAGGGGTCGCCCGGGTATGCGTTCTGGTCATATCCGTACACACGGACAGGCTATCGGGAGCGCACCCGCCCGTGCGGGCGTCGATCCTGACAAGGACTGGTCGTCCCGCCTTGTGGGACGTGACCACGTTCATAGCGGATTCACCGCCAGGGGCTTGCCCAAGTTACCGCTGGGTAGCATCATGATGCGTACTGGTGGGTACGGGGCGCCCGAACGCGGCGGTCTCCCGGAAGCGACGAACCGGAGAAAACGGCCATGGGTCACTACAAGTCCAACCTGCGGGACGTGGAGTTCAACCTCTTCGAGGTGTTCGGTCGCGAGCAGGTCTACGGCTCCGGACCGTTCGCGGACATGGACGTCGAGACCGCGAAGAACATCCTGAGCGAGATCTCGCGCCTCGCCGAGAACGACCTCGCCGCGTCCTTCGTCGACAGCGACCGCAACCCGCCGGTCTTCGACCCCGAGACCAACACCGCGCCGGTCCCGGCCACCTTCAAGAAGAGCTACCAGACCTACATGGACGCCGAGTGGTGGCGTCTGGGCATCCCGGAGGCGATCGGCGGCCAGGTCACCCCGTCCTCCCTGATCTGGGCCTACGCCGAGCAGGTCCTGGGCTCCAACCCGGCCATCTGGATGTACTCCTCCGGCCCCGCCTTCGCCGGCGTCGTCCACGACGAGGGCACCGAGGAGCAGAAGAAGGTCGCCCAGCGGATGACCGACCGCCTCTGGGGCGCCACCATGGTCCTCACCGAGCCCGACGCGGGCTCGGACGTGGGCGCCGGCCGCACCAAGGCGATCAAGCAGGAGGACGGCTCCTGGCACATCGAGGGTGTGAAGCGCTTCATCACCTCGGGCGAGCACGACATGTCCGAGAACATCATCCACCTGGTGCTGGCCCGCCCCGAGGGCGGCAAGCCCGGCACCAAGGGCCTGGGCCTGTACATCGTCCCCAAGTTCGACTTCGACTGGGAGACCGGCGAGCTGGGCGAGCGCAACGGCGCCTACGCCACCAACGTCGAGCACAAGATGGGCCTCAAGGCCTCGAACACCTGCGAGATGACCTTCGGTGCCAAGCACCCGGCCAAGGGCTGGCTGCTCGGCGAGAAGGTCGACGGCATCCGCCAGATGTTCAAGATCATCGAGTTCGCCCGGATGATGGTCGGCACGAAGGCCATCGCCACCCTCTCCACCGGCTACCTGAACGCCCTGGAGTACGCCAAGGAGCGCGTGCAGGGCGCCGACATCTCGCAGTTCCTGGACAAGACCGCCCCGCGCGTCACCATCACCCACCACCCGGACGTGCGCCGCTCGCTGCTCACCCAGAAGGCCTACGCCGAGGGCATGCGCGCGCTGGTCCTGTTCACCGCGTCCGTCCAGGACGACATGGTGGCCGCCGGCCTGCGCGGCGAGCGCGACGAGGCCGCCGAGCGCCTCAACGACCTGCTGCTGCCGATCGTCAAGGGCTACGGCTCCGAGAAGTCCTACGAGCAGCTCGCCCAGTCCCTGCAGACCTTCGGTGGCTCCGGCTACCTGCAGGAGTACCCGATCGAGCAGTACATCCGGGACGCCAAGATCGACACCCTCTACGAGGGCACCACCGCGATCCAGGGCCAGGACTTCTTCTTCCGCAAGATCGTCAAGGACGGCGGCCAGGCGCTCACCGCGCTGTCCGAGCAGATCCAGAAGTTCCTCGGCGCGGCCGAGGGCGGCGACGCCCTGGCCGCCGAGCGCGAGCTGCTCGCCAAGGCCGTCGGCGACCTGGACGCCATCGTGGGCAAGCTGCTGGCCGACCTCACCTCGGTCGAGCAGGACGTCAAGAACATGTACAAGGTGGGCCTCAACACCACCCGCCTGCTGCTCGTCTCCGGCGACGTCGTCGTCGGCTGGCTGCTGCTGCGTCAGGCCGCGGTGGCCCTGGCCAAGCTGGAGGCCGGCGCCTCGGAGAAGGACGTCCCGTTCTACCAGGGCAAGGTCGCGGCGGCCCGCTTCTTCGCCAAGAACGTCCTGCCGACCGTCGCCCCGCAGCGGCTGATCGCCGAGGGCATCGACAACGAGATCATGGACCTGGCGGAGGAGGCCTTCTGAGGCCCTCGCCCCACCCGTCACCCGCCGCCGCGCCCCCAGGGGCGCCGCGAGGGGCGTGACACCTCTCCGACCGTCTGACACCACCCTCACGCCGAAGGGCCCGGCTCCCGCCGGGCCCTTCGGCGTTGCCGCCCGTTCGCCGCCCTGCACGCTGTCCGTTCGCGGTCCCGCGCGCCGCCCGTTCGCCGCCCCGCACCCGTCGCCGAGTTCGCCCGTTTCGCACCTGTTGCACGGGGCCGGCGGCACGGTGTCGGGCATGGCGATGACCGTCCGCGACCGGGGCGGATCTCTGGGTGTACGGAGTTCGGCACGGCGTCACTTCACGGTTGTGTCCTCGTTCTGCATCCGTTGGGAGGTTCCGAATTCCCTGTCCGTGTACGGGCATATGCTCAAGGTGCGAAGCCGACTCCCCATCCGGCTTCAGCCCTCCCTCGACTCAGGAGCAGTATGTCGACCGCCGCCGCCCGCCAGGCATTCTTCGACCGGACGCACAGCGACGATCTGATCGCGTTCCTCGGCACCTCGCCGTCCCCGTACCACGCGGTCGCGAGCGCCGCCGAGCGGCTGGAGAAGGCAGGCTTCCGGCAGGTCGCCGAGACCGACGTCTGGGACGGCGCCGCCGGCGGCCGTTACCTGATCCGGGGCGGCGCCCTGATCGCCTGGTACCTGCCGGAGAGCGCCCGCCCCGAGACCCCGTTCCGGGTGGTCGGTACCCACACCGACTCGCCGAACCTGCGGGTCAAGCCGGTGCCGGACACCGGCTCGGCCGGCTGGCGCCAGGTCGCCGTGGAGATCTACGGCGGCGTCCCGCTGAACACCTGGCTGGACCGTGACCTCGGGCTCTCCGGCCGCCTCGCGCTGAAGGACGGCAGCTCGCGGCTCGTCCAGCTGGACGAGCCGCTGCTGCGGGTGCCGCAGCTCGCGATCCACCTGGACCGCCAGGTCAACGACGGCATGAAGCTCGACAAGCAGCGCCACCTCACCCCGATCTGGGGCCTCGGCCCGGTCGACGAGGGCTCGCTGATCTCCTACGTCGCCGAGCGCGCCGGCGTGGACGCCGCCGACGTGGCGGGCTGGGACCTGATGACGCACGACGTCCAGCCGGCCGCCTACCTGGGCCGCGACCGCGAGCTGCTGGCCGGCCCGCGCCTGGACAACCTGCTGTCCGTCCACGCCGCCACCGCCGCGCTGGCCGCCGTCGCCTCCGCCGAGGGCGCCGCCGACCTGCCGTACATCCCCGTGCTGGCCGCCTTCGACCACGAGGAGACCGGCAGCGAGTCGGACACCGGCGCGCAGAGCCCGCTGCTCGGCAACGTCCTCGACCGCACCGTCCACGCGCGCGGCGGCACCCCGGAGGACCGCGCCCGGGCGCTCGCCGGGACGATCTGCCTCTCCTCCGACATGGGCCACGCCGTCCACCCGAACTACGCCGAGCGGCACGAGCCGGGCCACCACCCGCTGCCGAACGGCGGGCCGATCCTCAAGGTCAACGTCAACAACCGCTACGCGACCGACGGCGTCGGCCGGGCGGTGTTCGCGGCCGCCTGCGAGAAGGCCGGCGTGCCGTGGCAGTCCTTCGTGTCCAACAACGCGATGCCCTGCGGCACCACCATCGGCCCGATCACCGCGGCGCGCCTCGGCATCAAGACGGTGGACTGCGGCATCGCGGCGCTGTCCATGCACTCGGCGCGCGAACTGTGCGGCGCCGAGGACCCGTACCTGCTGGCCAGCGCGATCAAGGCGTTCCTGGAGGGCTGATCCCGGGCTGATCCCCCCTCAACGGCGAAGGGGCCCGGCGGAGTACGCTCCGCCGGGCCCCTTCCGTGTTGGACGGGCCACTCCAGGGCTACTCCAGGCCGGCGAGCACCAGCGGCAGCCGGCGCGCGCCGTCGGCGACCAGCTTCACCGGCACGCCCCAGTCCTGCTGGTGCACGTGGCAGGCCGGGAACTCGATCTCCGGATCGTCGTCGCAGGACGCGGCCATCGCCGAGACGTGCAGCACGCCCTCGGCGACCTCCTCGGAGAGGACCAGCTCGCGCGACAGGTCGCTGTCCGCGCCCGCGCCGGAGACCAGCAGCTCGGGCGGGGTCGCGCTGACCAGCAGCCGGGTGGACGGGCCGTACCGCTCGTCCAGCTTCTGGCCGCTCGGCGCCGAGAACACCACGTCCAGCCGGAACGCGCCCGGCGCGACCTCGGTGGCCGCCCGCCGGGTGCGGTGCGCGACCGACTCGACCCGCACCGCCTCCTCCGGCAGCCGCAGCCTGGTCAGCCGGTGCCGGGCCGACTCGACCACCACGATGTCCCCGTCCACCAGGACCGCGCCGGACGGCTCGCGCAGGTCGGTGGCCAGCGTGGTGACCTCGCCGCTCGCAGGGTCGAAGCGGCGCAGCGCGTGGTTGTAGGTGTCGCTGATCGCCACCGAGCCGTCCGGCAGCACGGTGACGCCCAGCGGGTGCTGGAGCAGCGCCTGCTCGGCCGCGCCGTCCCGGTGGCCGAAGTCGAAGAGGCCGGTGCCGACGGCGGTGTGGACCGTCCCGGTTTCACGTGAAACCCACCGGATCGCGGACGTCTCCGAGTCGGCCACCCACAGCCGCTCGCCGTCCGCCGAGACCGCCAGACCGGACGGCTGGGCGAACCAGGCCTCGCCGACGGGCCCGTCCACCAGGCCCTCGTTGGTGGTGCCGGCCGCGACGCCGACCGTGCCGGCGGCCGGGTCGTACGCCCACAGCTGGTGCACGCCGGCCATCGCGATCCACACCCGGCCGTCGAACCAGGCGACGTCCCACGGCGAGGAGAGGTCCACCTCGCGGGCCGGGCCCTCGGTCGCCGAACCCTGCCACCACTGGCGGCCGGTGCCCGCCAGCGTGGCCACGGAGCCGTCCGCCAGCCGCACCCCGCGCAGCGCGTGGTTGACGGTGTCGGCCACGATCACGTCGAAGTCCGAGCCCTCCGGCAGCAGCGCCAGCCCCTGCGGCTCGCTGAACCGGGGGCTGGTGCCGTCCACCAGACCGCGCTGCCCGTCGCCGATCCGGCGGACCACCGTCTCGCCGTCCTCGGCCAGCTCCACCAGCGAGTGGTGGCCGGAGTCGGCGACCAGGAAGTGCCCGCCGGGCAGCCGGACCGCCTTGCCCGGGAACTTGAGATCCCCCGCGGTCGGCTCCGGCGCCACGTACGGGCCGTCGCCGCGGCGCAGCGTGCCCTTCGCCGCGTGCTCGGCCTCCAACTCCTCCACCAGCCGCGCGATCGCGTGCGCGTGGCCCTCACCCGCGTGCTGGGCGACCACGTACCCCTCCGGGTCGATCACCACCAGCGTCGGCCAGGCCCGTACGGCGTACTGCTTCCACGTCGCCAGCGCCGGATCGTCCAGCACCGGGTGGTGCACCTCGTACCGGGCGACCGCGTCCACCACGGCCTGGTGGTCCGCCTCGTGCACGAACTTCGGCGAGTGCACCCCGACGATCACCACGGTGTCCCGGTGCTTCTCCTCCAACTCCCGCAGCTCGTCCAGGACGTGCAGACAGTTGACACAGCAGAACGTCCAGAAGTCCAGGATGGTGATCTTGCCCCGGAAGTCGGCGAGCGTCAGCTCCTTGCCACCGGTGTTCAGCCAACCGCCTGCCCCGACCAGCTCGGGGGCGCGTACACGTGCACGAGATGCCATGCCTCAATCAAACCGCACGGGCGGTGTCCGCATTCCGGGCGTCCCGGTTCAGGCGGCTGCTGCGCGTGCGGGGCTGGTCTCGACGATCTCCCGAGCGACCAGGAGCGGGGTATCCTCCCACCCGAGCAGAGCCTTGGTGACGGCGACTGCCGGGACGATGCTCGTCCCGCGTTCGACCAGCAGGGCTTGCACCGCATCCATACCCTCGCTCGCGAGCACAGGACGACACTCCTCGACCAGCGCGGTCCACTGCACGGCTACCTCGGGCTGTAGCCCGGCGACGTTCTCGAACATGGCACTCCTCCTCGCGTACGAGCAACCCCACCGACCGCGAGCCGACCGAGCGCAGCCGCCACAACTCTTGCGGGATTCTCGCAAGCCTCGTGCCGAGACGCTGATCATTTTCCGAACCCGAGCATCCGGTAACCGGGTGCGCGTGGCATCGAGCGGCATCACACTCAAACTCGTTTAATTCCGAAGGGAGTTGGGTGTCAGAAGGTCCAGAAGTCCAGGATGGTGATCTTGCCCCGGAAGTCGGCGAGCGTCAGCTCCTTGCCACCGGTGTTCAGCCAACCGCCTGCCCCGACCAGCTCGGGGGCGCGTACACGTGCACGAGATGCCATGTCTGTATCCAACCGCATCGTGGTCGGGCGGCATTCCGGGGCGGTGGGCGTGGGCGGGGTGGCGGGCGTGTCGGTGGGGTGGGGGGTGGGGTTCGTGCTGTCGTTGTCCGCATGATCACCTCACCCCTGCTCCGGTCGGCCCTGACGGTCGCGACCGCTGTCCTGCTCGCCACCGGTGCCGGCGCCGCCTCGGCGGCCGCCGCCCGGCCTGCTCCGCGTGACGTCACCGCGGAGCAGTGCCAGGACGCCGGGGGGTGGGTGGAGGGCTCCGGGTACTGCGTGGGTGCCGAGGGCGACGACGACTGGGGGCAGCCGATCGACGGGCAGGCCGTCAACCCGCATCCGGCGCCGGGCGAGGAGGACTGAGGGCGTCAGGGCAGGGCCATGGCCGGGTCAGGTCCGGGTCAGGGGCGGGGGAGTTCCGCCTGCCAGCGGGTCTCGCCGTCCTGCTGCTCGTCGGTGGGGGTGAGGCCGAGGGCCCGGGCGACGGCGGCGGAGGCGTGGTGGTCGGGGTGGATGTGGGCGGTGACGGTGCTGACGCCGGCGTCGGCGAGGTGGGAGAGCAGGGCGCGGGCGGCCTCGGTGGCCAGGCCGCGGCCCTGCCAGGGGGTGCCGACGACCCAGGCGAGATCGGCGGCCCCGGGGCTGACGGTGGTCTGGACGTAGCCGGTGAGGCGGCCGTCGGCGCGCAGCCGCAGCGCCCAGTTGCCCCAGGTCTCGGCGGGGTCGGGGGAGCCGGCGGCGAGCCGGGCGTAGCGCACGCGCAGGTCGTCGGCGGTGGCCGGGGAGCCGCCGGTGAAGGCGTGCAGGGCGGGGTCGGCGAGGGCGGCGGCCAGCTCCTCGGCGTGCTCGGGGCCGATCGGGAGGAGGTCGAGGCGCTCGCTGTGCAGCGGGGCGGTGGGGTCGGGACGCATGCCGCCATTGAACGCCCGTGTGTGGCGGTGCTTCCCGGCGGGTGGGGGGATCGGGTCGAATGGGGGTCACGTCGACACGGAGGAGGCCGCTGTGCGGTACCTGGTCAGGGAGAAGCTGTTCGCAGTCGGAGACGACTACTGGATCGAGGACGACCGGGGCCACAAGGCGTACCTGGTGGACGGCAAGGTGCTGCGGCTGCGGCACACCTTCGAGCTGAAGGACGCGCACGGGCGGGTGGTCGCGGTGGTGAAGGAGAAGGCGTTCACCGTCCGCGACGCGATGAAGATCGAGGACGCCGACGGCGAGGTGATCGCGACCGTCAGGGAGAAGCTGTTCACCCCGTTCCGTGACAAGTACCTGGTGGAGCTGGCCTCCGGCGGCGAGCTGAAGATCCACGGCGACCTGATCGACAAGGACTACCGGATCGAGAACCACCACGGCGACGACCTCGCCCGGATCTCCCGCAAGTGGTTCCGGATCCGGGACACCTACGGCGTGGAGATCGCCGACGGCGCCGACACCGGTCTGCTGCTCGCGATCGCCGCCTGCGTCGACCACCTGGTGCACGAGGAACACTGACCCGACTGACGCCAGGGGGCTCCGCTTCCCCGGTCCGCCGCCCGCCCCGGTGGGGTATCTTTTGCCAACCCTTGACCAGGTCGGTCGGGGATCGGCGAGCGGACCGGGGGCTGGGACCACGATGAACGACATCCTGCACGGGCTCGGCGCGGCGGCCGCCTACGGAGCCCTCGGGGTGGTGCTGCTGCTCCTCGGCGTCGGCCTGGTGGACCTGTTGACGCCCGGCAGGCTCGGCCACCAGATCTGGGTCGAGCGCAACCGCAACGCCGCCGTGCTGCTCAGCTCCGCGCTGCTCGGCATCGGCGGCATCGTCTTCACCGCGATCATGTACACCTACGCGGACTTCGCCAAGGGCCTGGTCTCGACCGCCTGCTACGGCCTGCTCGGGCTGGTGCTGATGGCCGTCGCCTTCTGGGCGGTGGACCTGCTGACGCCCGGCAGGCTCGGCGCGATTCTGGTCGAGCCGGAGCCGCACCCGGCGGTCTGGGTCTCGGCCAGCTGCAACATCGCGGTCGCGGCGGTGGTGTCGGCCGCGATCGCCTGACGGCCCGCCCGTGCGCCCGGGAGCGCCCGGCCGCACGTTCGGCTGATGGAGCGTCGGCCGACGGGCGGCGGTGGCGTCGTCGGGGGCGTCGTCGGGGGCGAGGAGGATCCGACCGGGGTCGCCGACCTGCTGCGGCGGTGGGGCCCGGCCGGTAACGTACCGGCATGGCTGACCTTGAAGAACGCGCCAACGTCGTCGCGTCCGGCTCGCGGCAGGCCGGGGCAGGGGTGTCCGTCCGACGGCGCCGCGTCACCGACCTCGCCGACTGCGTCCGGGTGCTCGGCGACGTCCACACCACCGACGGCTACCCCGCCGACTGGCCCGACCGCCCCGCCGCCTGGCTCACCCCCGGGGGCCTGCTCGCCGCCTGGGTCGCCGAACTGGACGGCCGCCCGGTCGGCCACGTGGGCCTCTCCCGCAGTGCGCCCGGCGACGTCGCCCCCGGCCTGTGGAGCCGCCGCACCGGCGGCCGCCCGGAACTCACCGCCGTGATCGGCCGGCTCTACGTCGCCCCCACGGCGCGCGGCCACCGGATCGGCGCACGGCTGGCGGCGGCCGCCGTGGCGCACGCGCGGGCGCTCGGCCTCCACCCCGTCCTCGACGTCCTCGCCACCGCGGCCCCGGCGAACGCCTGCTACCGCCGCCTCGGCTGGACCTGGCTCGGCAGCGGCGAACAGCAGTGGGCCGCCGACCGCACGGTCGTGGTCCACTGCTTCGCCGCCCCGAGGGAGTAGCCGGCCTCCCGCGGGCGGCTGGTGGTGGCGATCCGTCCGGAAGTGGCGACGGCGCCGCTGGAGCGGGGCCGTTCGTCACACGGGGATGACGTCGACGCCCTGCTCCAGGCCGACGAAGTCGCCCGCGTTCCGCGTGTAGAGCGGCAGGCCGTGGGCGGCCGCCGTCGCCGCGGTCATCAGGTCCATGCGGCGGGGTCGGGGGTCGCGCTTGGCCTGGATCGTGAGGGCGGCCAGGGTGCCGAACCGCCGAACCGCCGAGCCGCCTCGCGGTCGAAGGGGAGAGTGGCGAACTCCGCCTCCACGTCCGCGAGTCGCTACGCCCTGGCCATCATCTGCACCGGGTCCTTGGCCATGGCGACGCCCTGGGCGAGTTCGGCCAGCACGATGGACGACAGTGCGGCATCGGCTGGCAGGAGCTGTGGATCGATCTGCGGCAGATCGATCACGACGCAGGTGTCGAGCAGTCCGCGTTGGTGTCGCTCGGTCACTTCCGCTCCCACGGGTCGGCGCCGCCGATCCGGGCCTCGTCGCCGTAGAAGGCGTCGGCTTCCGCGCGCATCTGCGTCGCGTCGACCGTCGGCGCGTTCCGCCACTTTCGCTGGAGTTCCTCGACGGGGACGAATCGGCGGCGACCGCTGATCGGCCGGACTTCGGCGATCTCGGTGCCGTTGCGAGTGATGTGGTAGATCTCGCCGGCTTCGACATCGTCGAGCACGGCCTTGGACCGCGCTGCGAGTTCGCGCTGCGTGATGGTCTTCATGGGGCCAGTGTGTCGCGCCGTCATGCACCGTGTCGCACTGGCATGGGCGGCCGGCTCGGCTATCCCGCCGGGCGGTCCGTGGTGGGGCGGCGGCGGAGGGCGGGGGTGGTGACGGACGGGGGCTGCCAGACGCCGTCGGGGTGGTAGACGTTGGTGCCGGGCGGGACGATGGCGTCGATGCGGTCCAGCGTGGCGTCGTCGAGGACCAGGTCGGCGCCCTTGAGGGCCGCCTCCAGCTGGTCGTGGGTGCGCGGGCCGAGGATCACCGAGGTGACGGCGGGGTGCGCCAGCGGGAAGGCCACGGCCAGTTCGGGCAGGGTGCGGCCGAGGTCCCCGGCGAGGGCGGTGAAGGCCTCGACGGCCTCCAGCTTGGCCGCGGTGGTGGGCAGCGCCGGGTCGAAGCGGCCCGGGTGGAGGGTCGGGCGGCCGGTGGTCAGGTCGGCCGGGCGGTCCTTGCGGTAGCGGCCGGTGAGGAAGCCGGAGGCGAGCGGGCTCCAGGTCAGTGCGCCCATGCCGAGTCGCTGGACGACGGGCAGCACGTCGCGCTCCACGCCGCGGGCGAGCAGCGAGTACGGCGGCTGCTCGGTGCGGAAGCGCGGCAGGGCGCGGCGCTCGGCGACGTGGTGCGCGTCGACGATCTGTTCGGCGGGGAAGGTGGAGCAGCCGAAGGCGCGGATCTTGCCGGCCCGGACGAGGTCGCCGAGGACGGACAGGGTCTCCTCGACGTCGGTGGTGTGGTCCGGCCGGTGGATCTGGTAGAGGTCGATCCGGTCGGTGCGCAGCCGGCGCAGGCTGTCCTCGACCGCCCGGAGGATCCAGCGCCGGGAGTTGCCGCCGCGGCCGTGGCCCTCGCCCATCGGGAAGTGCCCCTTGGTGGCGAGCACGATCTCGTCGCGGTCGCCGCGGGCGGCCAGCGTCCTGCCGACGATCTCCTCGGACTCGCCGGCCGAGTACATGTCGGCGGTGTCCACGAAGTTGATGCCGTGGTCGAGCGCGGTGTTGATGATCCGGGCGCAGTCGTCGTGGTCGGGGTTGCCGATGGAGCCGAGCATCATCGTGCCGAGGCAGTAGGTGCTCACTTCGATGCCGGTGCCGCCGAGGACGCGGTAGCGCATGGTGCTGCTCCCCCTGGTGGTGGGTCGGTGGTGCGTCAGAGGCTAGGAGTTGGAGTGCACTCCATGGCAAGGGTCGGTCCGGATCCCCGTCCACTCGGGCAGTCCGAGCCCGTGGCGCGGAGCGGACGGGCGGTGGCCGGGGTGGGCGCGGGCGTTTGCGGAAACGGCAACAAAGCTTGCCGATATGGCTGGTCCGGTCGCAGCCTGGCGGTGGAGGTGAGCGCCATGGGCGACACGATGAGGACGACGGGGCCGACGGC
Source organism: Kitasatospora sp. NPDC127121 (assembly GCF_042677305.1). NCBI lineage: Bacteria > Bacillati > Actinomycetota > Actinomycetes > Kitasatosporales > Streptomycetaceae > Kitasatospora > Kitasatospora sp. NPDC127121. The sequence goes on from NZ_JBHXTQ010000003.1 coordinate 111,020, forward strand.
CCCCCGGGACGAGTACGACGCGGTGGTGGTCGGCGCGGGCGCGGCCGGGCTGAGCGCCGCGCTGGTGCTGGGCCGGGCCCGGCGCCGGGTGGCGGTGGTGGACGCGGGCCAGCCGCGCAACGCCCCCGCCGCCCACATGCACGGCTACCTGAGCCGGGACGGCATGCCCCCGGCGGCGCTGCTGGAGGTCGGCCGGGCGGAGGTCGCCGGCTACGGGGTCGACCTGATCGACGCCCGGGTCGACCACGTCGAGGGCGTCGCGGACGCCGAAGGCGCGGGGACGGGCTTCGCCGTCCACCTGGCGGGCGGCCCCGTGCTGCACGCGCGCCGGGTGGTCGTCGCCACCGGCCTGCGCGACGGGCTCCCGGAGCTCCCGGGCCTGCTCGAACGCTGGGGCCGCGACGTGCTGCACTGCCCGTACTGCCACGGCTACGAGGTCCGCGACCGCCCGCTCGGCGTGCTCGGCACCGGCCCGGGCGCGGTCAACCAGGCGCTGCTGCTCCGGCAGTGGTCCGCGGACGTCGTCCTGATCACGCACACCCTCACGCCGACCGGGGCCGAGCGGGAGCGGCTCGCCGCCCGCGGCGTCCGGGTCGTCGAAGGCCGGATCACCCAGCTGGTGACGGACGCCGACCGGCTGCGCGGCGTGGAACTCGCCGACGGCCGGGTGGTGCCGCGCGAGGCCGTGTTCGTCTTCCCGCAGCCGGTGCCCCGGGACGCGCTGCTCTTCGGCCTGGAATGCGCCCGGGACGAGAACGGCTGGGTCACCACCGACCGGGCCGGCCGCACCAGCGTCCCCGGCGTCTGGGCGGTCGGCAACGTCGCCGACCCGCGGGCCCAGGTCGTCGTCGCCGCCGGGATGGGCGCGGCGGCGGCGTTCGATCTCGACCACGACCTCGTCGCGGAGGAGATCGGACGGGCGGTCGCCGAACACCGCGCGTCCGGCGCCGCCGTTCCCGCCTGAGTGGGGGAAGCTCCCCCCCAGCTCCCCCCAGCTCCCCCGGCACCTTCGCCCGGCGTCACCTTTCCGACCGCAGCGCCCTTCCGACCGCAGCACCTTTCCGACCGCAGCACCTTTCCGTCACCCACGATCGGAGAACCCACGATGTCCGAACACCAGCACCAGCACGGCCAGGGGCACCAGCACGGGCACCACCACGGCCACGTCCCCGCCGCCGACTTCGACTGGGACGTCCTCGCCGCCCACCTGGAGCGGGAGGCCGAACTGCGCGCCCCCGCCATCACCGGGGCCGCGCAGTGGCTGCGGTCCCTGCACGGCGAGGCCGACGGGGTGCGGCGGGTCCTCGACGTCGGCAGCGGGCCCGGGGTGATCGCCGGACTGCTCGCGGACGCCTTCCCCGAGGCCGAGACGGTCGCCGTCGACCAGTCTGCCGCTCTGCTGGAGCGCGCCCGGGCCCGTTCCGGCGGCCGTCTGAGCACCCAGCAGGCCGACCTGCCCGCCGAGTTCGGCAAGCTCGGCGAGGCCGACCTGATCTGGTCCGGCAACGCGATCCACCACCTCGGCGACCAGCAGGCCGCCCTGACCTCCCTCGCCGCGACGCTCCGGCCCGGCGGCCTGCTGGCCGTCGCCGAACGCGGCCTGCCGCTGCGCTACCTGCCGCGCGACTTCGGTCTCGGCCGGGCCGGCTTCCAGGCCCGGCTCGACGCCGTGCACGAGGACGGCTTCAGCACCATGCGCGCCGAACTGCCCGGCGCCACCGAGGAGGTGGAGGACTGGCCGGCCATGCTCACCCGCGCCGGTCTGACCGCCAGCGGCACCCGCACCTTCCTGATCGACCACCCGGCCCCGCTCGCCCGCCCCGCCCGCGAGCACCTCCACACCCAACTCGCCCGTCTGCGCGACCAGCTCGCCGACAACCTCGCCGCCGAGGACCGCAGCACCCTCGACGCCCTCCTCGCCGAGGACACCCCCACCGGCATCCTGAACCGCCCGGACGCCTTCTTCCTCTCGGCCATGACCGTCCACACCGCCCGCAAGGCCGCCTGACGACTGCGGAGCCCGAGCCGGCCGCAGCCGGGGCGGGGGCTCCCCTGCCCCGGCTGCGGCAGAGGCCTACAGGGTGTGACCGAGAGCGGTGATGAGGGCGGCGATGCGGGCCTCGTCGCGGCGGTAGTGGGTCCACTTGCCGATGCGGGTGGCGCGGACGAGGCCGGCGCGCTGGAGTTCGGCGAGGTAGGCGGAGACGGTGGACTGGGCGAGGCCGGCCTTGGCCTGGATGTGGCTGACGCAGACGCCGACCTCGCGCGGGTCGGCGACCGCTTCCTCCAGGGGGAAGTGGCGTTCGGGTTCGCGCAACCATGCCAGCAGTTGCAGGCGCGTCGGGTTGGCGATCGCCCGCAGGGCGGTGACCAGGTCAACATCCATGGCTGGAAGCGTACCGGCGTGTTACGGCAGGGCCTCGGCGAGCCGACGCCGGTCAGTGGGGCAGTGCGGTGCCGCCCGGCGGGGTGCCGATGACCTGGACGAACCGTCGGTGACGTGGCGTCAGATTCCCCCCGGTGTCGGGAAGGTGGCGGACGGCCCGGGCCTCGGGCCGTCCGCCGGGGCTCAGCCCTCCTGGCCGCCGAAGCGGGTGGTCCAGGCGGCCAGGTCCTCGTCGGTGATCTTGGCGAACAGCACCGGCGGCACGGTGAACGCCGTCCCGGCCGGCACCAGGTCCAGTGCCCGCGCCTGCTCCGGGCCGACCCAGGACAGGCCGGCCGCCGGAGCGTCCCCGGGCAGGGCGAAGGCGCCGCGCATCGCCGCCGCCGCGGTCGGGATGAACGGCTCGGAGACCACCGCGTACAGCTGGATCAGGTTCATCGCGGTGCGCAGGGTCAGCGCCGCCGCGTCCGGGTCGGTCTTCACCTGGAGCCAGGGCGCCTTCTCGTCCAGGTACGCGTTGCCCGCGCTCCACAGCGCGCGCAGCCCCTGCGCGGCCTTGCGGAAGTTGAGTGCGTCCAACTGGGCCTCGTACTCGGCCAGCAGGGTGGCGATCTGCTCGCCGAGGCGCTGTTCGGCCTCGCCGGGCGCGTGGCCGGCCGGGACGGCGTCGCCGAAGCGCTTGCGGCTGAAGGTGAGTACCCGGTTGACGAAGTTGCCGAGGGTGTCGGCGAGGTCCTTGTTGACGACGGAGGCGAAGAGGTCCCAGGTGAAGCTGGAGTCGTCCGACTCGGGGGCGTGCGCCATCAGGAAGTAGCGCCAGTAGTCGGCCGGCAGCAGTTCCAGGGCGACGTCGGTGAAGATGCCGCGCTTCTGGCTGGTGGAGAACTTCCCGCCGTAGTACGTCAGCCAGTTGAAGGCCTTGACGTAGTCGACCTTCTTCCACGGCCGGCGCGAGCCGAGGATCGTGGCCGGGAACATCACGGTGTGGAACGGGACGTTGTCCTTGGCCATGAACTCGGTGTACCGGACGCTGTGGTCGGCCTCGTACCACCAGGACTTCCAGTCCCGGGCCTGCCCGGCCGGGGCCGCGTCCGCCCACTCCTTGGTGGCGCCGATGTACTCGATCGGGGCGTCGAACCAGACGTAGAACACCTTGCCCTCGGCCGCCAGCTCCGGCCAGACGTCGGCCGGCACCGGGACGCCCCACTCCAGGTCGCGGGTGATCGCGCGGTCCTGGAGGCCTTCGGTGAGCCACTTGCGGGCGATCGAGGAGGCCAGCACCGGCCAGTCGTCGCCGTGGGCGGCGATCCACTGTTCGACCTCGTCGGTCAGCTCCGACTGGAGCAGGAACAGGTGCCTGGTCTCCCGGACCTCCAGGTCGGAGCTGCCGCTGATCGCCGAACGCGGCTCCAGCAGGTCGGTCGGGTCCAGCACCCGGGTGCAGTTCTCGCACTGGTCGCCGCGTGCCTTGTCGTAGCCGCAGTGCGGGCAGGTGCCGACGATGTAGCGGTCCGGCAGGAAGCGGCCGTCGGCGTTGGAGTACACCTGCCGGATCGCGCGCTCCTCGATGAAGCCGTTGCGCTGGAGTTCGCGGGCGATCTCCTGGGTGATCTCGCGGTTCTGCGGGGAGGAGCTGCGGCCGAAGTGGTCGAAGGACAGCCCGAAGCCGTCGTACACCGCCTTCTGCGCGTCGTGCGCCTGGGCGCAGAACTCGGCGACGGGCAGCCCGGCCTCCTGCGCGGCCAGTTCGGCGGGCGTGCCGTGCTCGTCGGTCGCGCAGATGTAGAGCACCTCGTGGCCGCGCTGGCGCAGGTAGCGGGAGTAGACGTCCGCCGGGAGCATCGACCCGACCATGTTGCCCAGGTGCTTGATCCCGTTGATGTACGGAAGGGCGCTGGTGACCAGGTGCCGAGCCATCCTCGGATGCTCCGATTTCTCCCGCACGCGCACCCCACCCGGAGTGCTGTGCCAGGCGCAGGGGTCCACTGTGGGCTGCCAAGCCTACCGCCGCGGGGCCGGGAGGGCGGTGCGGTTCAGGGGCGGGTGCGGTTCAGGGGCGGTGCTGCTCAGGGGCGGGTGCGGCTCAGGGCCCGACGGAGTCGCTGTACCGGTCGAACTCCCCGGCCTTCACCCCGCGGACGAACGCGGCCCACTTGCGCGGCGTGGTCCGGACGACGATCTCGGGGCGGTCCGACTCGCGGATCTCCACCAGACCGTCGGCGGCTCTGATCTCGACGCACTCGTTGCTCTCGCCGCTGGACGAGGACTTCCGCCACTCAGTCATGAGAAGTCTTTCAGTAAGGCCCGGATGAAGTCCCGGGACTCGGCCGGCCCGAGGGCGACCGCGGCGGTCTCCTCCTTGATCTGTCGGTAGGTCTGCAGTTCGGTGTCGAGGTGCACGAACTTCGGCCCGTTCGAGAGGTCGATCTGCACGGTGTCGAGCTCGGGAACGGGCCCGCGGGCGAGGTAGAGGCTCTCTCCGGACCCGGGAAAGGTGTCGACGCTGAACGGGATGGTCCGGATCTCCACCCCGGGCCGCTCGGAATCCTCCAGCACGCCGAGCAGCTGGTCGCGCAGCACCACCGCCCCGCCGAACTGCATGCGCAGCGCGGATTCGTGGATGTACGCGGCGTACGGCTTCGGGCGTTCGGTGAACAGCCGCTGGCGCTGGATCCGGAATGCCGTGCGGGCGTCGGCGTCCGGCTGGGGCATGGGCGGCCGGACCCGGGCGAACACCGCGGAGGCGTACGCCGAGGTCTGCAGCAGTCCGGGGATGAAGGTGGTGTGCAGGATGGCCAGTGACTCGGCGTGGTGTTCCATTTCCGCGATGTCGATGAGTCCGCCGGGCAGCCGGCCGCGGTAGCCGTCCCACCAGTACTTGCGCCGGTCCTGCGTCATCGCGAGCAGCGCGTCGAGGTAGGGGCCGTCGGCGCAGTGGCAGGTGCGGGCCCAGAGCCGGAGCCGTTCGGCGCTGATGCCGGACTTCCCGTTCTCCATCTGCGAGATCTTGGGCAGGTCGGTGCCCAGGGTGGCGGCCAGGCTCTTGGGCGTCACGCCCACGCGTTCGCGCATCTTGCGCAGCTCGATGCCAAGGCGCTGCTGACGCACGGTCGGCGACAAGCGGGGTGGCATGACTCTCTTCTCCGGATCGCGGCTCGGGTCGATGCTTCCGGTGAAGTGTGCCGTGCTTACCCGGCCCTAGCTACTGAAATGGGGGATACCCCACGATGGAGTGAACGTTCTCCCGCTCGGTAGCAAGTCTTGCACCTCGACCCTATGGTCGATCCCGCGTCAGTCACTGACTTGTTGTGGCCTAAACAGCCGCCAATCAGCCGTAAATACACACCAGATGCATGGTCGGCACGCTCGACATCACCGACCGGAGACTGTCATGCCGCTTCCGCTGCTTCTCGCCCCCGCCCACCGCATTCCCGCTACCCGGTGAACGGCCTGCTCGTCGCCGGTTTGTCCGCCCTCCTGCTCGCCGTCCTATTCGTCGGCTGGCTGGTCTGGCTGGTCAACGCCCAACCCCGCGAACCGCGTTCCGCAAAACGCGAGTTCGTCGTCCGTCATTCCTCCGCCGCCGTCGAGAAGAAATAGCGCGCGGCAGCGGTGGCCCCCCGCCGGGAGGGGGGCCACCGGAGGGTGCGGTCAGCCGTCGCCGAAGTGGTCGAATTCGCCGCGCTTCACGCCCTCGATCCAGAGCGCGAACTTCTGCGGGGTGGTGACGATGATCGCGTCGGGGCTCTCGGATTCGCGGACCTCGATCAGCCCCCGTTCGTTGACGGACACCTCCACGGAGTCACTGCCGTCCCGGGTGCTGCTGGTGGACTTCTGCCACTGCTGGGTCATCGGTTGCCTTCTCCCATTCCGGTTCCTGCCTGGCACCCTGGACAACTCCCGGGCGGCCGTTCAGGAACGGGGGCGCACGGAGGGTTCGGCACCGCGCGAAAGGCGCTCGACGAGGCGGATCCGGGCGACGGGCCACTCGTCGGCGAGCATCGAGAAGTAGGCGGTGTCGCGCCACACGCCGGTGTCGCGCCGCTTCTCGCGGCGGTGGACGCCCTCGTACTGGGCGCCGAGGCGCAGGATCGCGTTGCGGGAACGCTCGTTGAGCGCGTCCGTCTTCCAGTAGACCCGGCCCATGCCCAGGTCGTCGAAGGCGTGGGAGAGCAGCAGCAGCTTGGCCTCGGTGTTGACGGGCGTGCGCCAGACCGAGCGGTCGTACCAGGTGCCGCCGATCTCGACGACCTCGTCGACGGCCCTGAAGTCGTAGTAGCCGGTGACGCCGACGGCCCGGCCGCTGGGGAGGTCGATCACGGCGAACTTCACCGCCGATCCGGCCGCCACCTCGGCGAGCCGGGCGTCGATGATCGCGCCCAGTTCCTCCTCGGTGGCGGGCGGGAGGGAGGGGATCCAGCGCCAGACCTCCGGGTCGGGGCCGACGCCGGCCCACAGGTCGGGCAGGTGGTGGCGGCCGAGGGGCTCCAGGCGGATGTGGCGGCCGGTGAGGGTGACGGGTGTGGGCGGCTGTGCGGTCATGCCGGAAAGGTAGCGCCACGCTGCACTAGATGCAATGGACTTCTGCGCTAGTGCAAAATTGACGGAGCGGGCAAAGCGAAGGGCCCTGCGGGACGTGTCCCGCAGGGCCCTCGACCGGATCAGGCTCAGATGAACGAGTTGATCTGGATCGTCTCGTCGCGGCCCGGGCCGACGCCGATGGCGGAGATCGGCGCGCCGGACATCTCCTCCAGCGCCTTCACGTACGCCTGCGCGTTCTTCGGCAGCTCGGCGAAGGTCTTCGCCTTGCTGATGTCCTCGGTCCAGCCCGGCAGCGTCTCGTAGATCGGCTTGGCGTGGTGGAAGTCGGACTGGTTGTACGGGAGTTCCTCGACCCGCTTGCCGTCGATCTCGTACGCGACGCAGACCGGGATCTGCTCCCAGCCGGTGAGCACGTCGAGCTTGGTGAGGAAGAAGTCGGTGAGGCCGTTGACCCGGGTCGCGTAGCGCGCGATGACCGCGTCGAACCAGCCGCAGCGACGGTCACGGCCGGTGGTGACACCGCGCTCGCCGCCGATGCGGCGCAGCGCCTCGCCGTCCTCGTCCAGCAGCTCGGTCGGGAACGGGCCCGAGCCGACGCGGGTGGTGTACGCCTTCAGGATGCCGATGACCCGGTCGATCTTGGTCGGGCCGATGCCGGCGCCGGTGCAGGCGCCGCCCGAGGTCGGGTTCGACGAGGTCACGAAGGGGTACGTGCCGTGGTCGACGTCGAGCAGGGTGCCCTGGCCGCCCTCCAGCAGGACGACCTTGTTCGCCTTGAGCGCCTGGTCCAGGACGAGGGTGGTGTCGGCGAGGAAGGGCTTGATCTTGTCCGCGTAGCCGAGGTACTCCTCGACGACCAGCTCGGCCGGGATGGCGCGGCGGTTGTACAGCTTGACCAGGATCTGGTTCTTGTCGTGCAGCGCCGCTTCGATCTTCTGGCGCAGGATCGACTCGTCGAACAGGTCCTGGACCCGGATGCCGACGCGGTTGATCTTGTCCGCGTAGGTCGGGCCGATGCCGCGGCCGGTGGTGCCGATCCGGCGCTTGCCGAGGAAGCGCTCGGTGACCTTGTCCAGGGTGCGGTGGTACGGCGTGATCAGGTGGGCGTTGCCCGAGACCAGCAGCTTCGAGGTGTCGATGCCACGGTCGTTGAGGCCGCTCAGCTCGGAGAGCAGCACGCCCGGGTCGATGACGACGCCGTTGCCGATGACCGGCGTCACGTTAGGGCTGAGGATGCCGGAGGGGAGCAGGTGCAGGGCGTACTTCTGGTCGCCGATGACCACCGTGTGACCGGCGTTGTTGCCGCCCTGGTAGCGGACGACGTAGTCGACGGAGCCGCCGAGGAGGTCGGTGGCCTTCCCCTTGCCCTCGTCCCCCCACTGAGCGCCAACGAGCACGAGTGCCGGCACAGGCGTACACCCCTTCCGGTTGGGGCATCCTGCGTAGGCCGCAGTCTGCCCCGAGATAGACGAAGCCCCTGGCGCAGTAGCGCAAGGGGCTCTTGCACCGAGAGATTACCTGAGGAAGGACCGGTCGTGTCGTCCCTGTCCACGCCCGCAACCGGCGGCCCCGAGCCGCTCCTGCTGCTCCTCGACCCGGCGGCCCGGCACACCGACGGCGAGTCGGTGCGGATCGCGAAGGACGTGCTCTGCGGAGGCGCGGACGTCAAGGTGGTCTATCCGGAGAGCCCGTCCGAACTCGACCGGGTGCTTTCGCACCGGGGTCGGCGGCGACCGGTCGTGATCGGTTCCGACCTGGCGTTGCAGCGGGTGCTCCAAGCCCTGTACCGCCAGCGTGAGCTGGGCGCGGATCCGGTGGGCATGGTTCCGGTCGGCCGGTCGGAGGAGCTGGCCGCGGCCCGTGCGCTCGGGGTGCCGGGCGAGCCGGTCCGGGCCGCGCGGGCGGTGCTGTCGGGTGCGGCGCGCAAGCTCGACCTGCTGGTGGACGACGGCGGCGGGGTGGCGCTGGGAGGGGTGCGGATCACCGGTGCCGGGACGCGGCGACCGGCCGGCCGTACGGGTGGTTGGCGTTCGCTATGGGCGAAACTGGCTGCGGCCGAGCAGGCGAACGCACTCACGGCGGACGGCCGGTCCTGCGCCGAGCACAATCCCCGGGTCCGGGTCGAGGCCGACGGCCGGCTGCTCGCCGACGTGCACCGGCCGGTGCGGCTGGTCCAGCTGACCCTGCCGGGCGTCGAGGCGGACGGCGCGGGCGTGCTGGAGGTGGTGATCCGCGCGCCCGGCGCCCTGGTGCGCGCCCGGGCGGAGAGCGTCTCGGTGGTCGGGCGCGGCTTCGGCTACGAGGCGGACGGCCACCCCGTCGGTCCGGTCCGCGCCCGCACCTGGACGGTCCACCCGGGCGCCTGGGGCCTGTTGCTGCCCGCCGCGTGACGCCGGGGTGAACCCCGGGTGAGCAGGCTCACTTTCGTGGCCGCCCCGACTCCCGGCTCTCCGCACACGGAACGCCCCAACAGGCGCGAACCACAAGGCCAACCGCCTCCGGCCGGAATTCCCCCCACCCGAAATCCCCACCTGGTAAGGGGTTTTGTCTACGCGCGTTACCGGCCGATCGCCAGACAATCCCGGCCGCCCGGGTTCCGGAAGCCGGTGCCCGCTGCCCTAGACTCGAAGACGTGCCACGTGGTGACGGAAGACTCAACCACGATCTTCTTCCCGGTGAGAAAGGCCCCCAGGACGCTTGCGGCGTCTTCGGTGTCTGGGCTCCCGGCGAGGAGGTCGCCAAGCTCACGTTCTTCGGCCTTTACGCCCTGCAGCACCGCGGTCAGGAATCCGCGGGCATCGCAGTGAGCAACGGCTCCCAGATTCTCGTCTTCAAGGACATGGGGCTTGTCTCCCAGGTCTTCGACGAGGCCTCCCTGGGGTCGTTGCACGGGCATATCGCCGTCGGACACGCCCGCTACTCGACCACCGGGTCCTCGGTCTGGGAGAACGCCCAGCCGACCTTCCGCGCGACCGTGCACGGTTCGCTGGCCCTCGGGCACAACGGAAACCTGGTGAACACCGCCGAACTGGCGGAGATGGTCGCCGAACTGCCCGGTGAGGAGCACGTCTCCCGCTCCGGGCGGAGCGCCGCGACCAACGACACCGACCTGGTGACCGCGCTGCTCGCCGGCCACCCGGACCTCTCCATCGAGGAGACGGCCAAGGTCGTGCTGCCCAAGGTCAAGGGCGCGTTCTCGCTCGTCTTCATGGACGAGCACACCCTCTACGCCGCCCGCGACCCGCAGGGCATCCGCCCGCTGGTGCTCGGTCGGCTGGAGCGCGGCTGGGTCGTCGCCTCCGAGACGGCGGCGCTGGACATCTGCGGCGCCTCGTTCATCCGCGAGGTCGAGCCCGGCGAGCTGATCGCCGTCGACGAGAACGGCATGCGCAGCTCCCGCTTCGCCGAGGCGAAGCCCAAGGGCTGCGTGTTCGAGTACGTCTACCTGGCCCGCCCCGACACCAGCATCGCCGGGCGCAACGTGCACCTCTCCCGCGTGGAGATGGGCCGCCGCCTGGCGAAGGAGGCGCCCGCCGAGGCCGACCTGGTGATAGCGACGCCGGAGTCCGGCACCCCCGCCGCGATCGGCTACGCCGAGGCCAGCGGCATCCCGTACGGCTCCGGCCTGGTGAAGAACGCCTACGTGGGCCGCACCTTCATCCAGCCCAGCCAGACCATCCGTCAGCTCGGCATCCGGCTCAAGCTCAACCCGCTGCGCGAGGTCATCGCGGGCAAGCGCCTGGTGGTCGTCGACGACTCGATCGTCCGCGGCAACACCCAGCGCGCGCTGGTGCGGATGCTGCGCGAGGCCGGTGCCGCCGAGGTGCACATCCGGATCTCCTCGCCGCCGGTGAAGTGGCCGTGCTTCTTCGGCATCGACTTCGCCACCCGCGCGGAGCTGATCGCCAACGGGATGACCGTCGAGGAGATCGGCCGCACCCTCGGCGCGGACTCGCTCTCCTACATCTCGATCGACGGCATGATCGAGGCCACCAAGCAGCCCAAGGACAGGCTCTGCCGGGCCTGCTTCGACGGCGAGTACCCGATGGAGCTGCCGGACCCGGCACTGCTCGGCAAGCTCCTGCTGGAGGCCGAGATCAAGGGCAGCCAGCAGCCGCCGGCCGTGCGCGGCAAGCCGACCAGCGGCAGCGACCTGGACGGCGTCCAGTCGCTGCTCGGCGGGGCGGGCGCGGCCGACGCGCTGCGCCGCCCGTAACGAATCCACGGTGGGGTCCCGCGAAACGGGGCCCCACCGCTGTTCCAGCCCCCACCAGACCCGAGAGGGCCGCACCGTAGTGACCAGCAACCAGAACGGCGCCACCTACGCCGCAGCCGGCGTCGACATCGAGGCGGGCGACCGCGCCGTCGAGCTCATGAAGCAGTGGGTGAAGAAGGCGAACCGCCCCGAGGTGGTCGGCGGTCTCGGCGGCTTCGCCGGCCTCTTCGACGCGTCCGCCTTCAAGCGCTACGAGCGGCCGCTGCTGGCTTCGGCCACCGACGGCGTGGGGACCAAGGTGGCCATCGCGGCCGCCATGGACAAGCACGACACCATCGGCCACGACCTGGTCGGCATGGTCGTCGACGACCTGGTGGTGTGCGGCGCCGAGCCGCTGTTCATGACCGACTACATCTGCGTCGGCAAGGTCGTGCCGGAGCGGGTCGCCGCGATCGTCAAGGGCATCGCCGAGGGCTGCGCGCTGGCCGGCTGCGCCCTGGTCGGCGGCGAGACCGCCGAGCACCCGGGCCTGCTCGGCCCGGACGAGTACGACGTCGCGGGCGCCGGCACCGGCGTGGTCGAGGCGGACGCGCTGCTCGGCGCCGACCGCGTGCGGGCCGGCGACGTGGTGATCGCGATGGCGGCCTCGGGCCTGCACTCCAACGGCTACTCGCTGGTGCGCCACGTGCTGCTGAACGAGGCCGGCTGGAAGCTGGACCGCAAGGTCGAGGAGTTCGGCCGCACGCTCGGCGAGGAGCTGCTGGAGCCGACCCGGATCTACTCGCTGGACTGCCTGGCGCTCACCCGCGCCACCGAGATCCACGCCTTCTCGCACGTCACCGGCGGCGGCCTGGCGGCCAACCTGGCCCGGGTCGTCCCGGACGGCCTGCACGCCCGCCTGGACCGCGGCACCTGGACCCCGCTGCCGGTCTTCCAGACCGTCGCCCAGGTCGGCAAGGTGGCCACCCTGGAGATCGAGAAGACGCTCAACATGGGCGTCGGCATGGTCGCGGTCGTCCCGCCGTCCTCGGTGGACGCCGTGCTGGCGATCCTGGAGGACCGCGGCGTCGAGGCCTGGCTGCTCGGCGACATCGTCGAGCGCACCGGCGAGCACGAGGCCGGTGCGGCGCTCTACAACGCCTACGAGGGCTTCACCGCGGGCTGAGCCCGGCGGGACGACGGAAGGGCCCCTCCGGCGCACCGGAGGGGCCCTTCCGCGTCCTGCCACCCGGGGGGCGGCGACCCACCCGGTACGCCACCCGGTACGCCATCCGGTACGCGGAAACGCCGAAGACCGGCCTGGCGCGCTGGGCGCTGGGCCGGTCGGCGAAACTACTGGCTACGAGCGGCGAGAGGCCTGCGACGGCCCGGTGCCCGGCTCGGTGTCGTCCTCGTCGTCGAGGTCGGCATAGCGGGCGGCGTACTCGGCATACGGGTCGTCGTCCTCCTCCTCCTCGATCGGCTCCGGGTCGATCGGAGCGGTGGACGGCGATGCGCCCAGCTCGTTGGACAGACGGTTAGCGTCAAACCCGCCGCTGTTGTACTTCAGCTCGCGGGCGACCTTCGTCTGCTTGGCCTTGGCCCGGCCGCGCCCCATGGGTCGACCCCCTCAACGATGGGGCTCACGGCCCCGAGTCTGACACGTGTTCATGATCAGGAGCGGCCTGCCCGAATGGGAGGACCGTCCCTTGGAGCATTAACGGTACCTGTTTCCGCCGCTGGACGGTACGTCGTCGGTGTGACGTGGCGCGCACCGACCGCACCCGAGACCAGGTCTTCCCAGGTCAGGGGAGGTTTTGCGGCGGTTTGCGCGCTGTCCGGAGGTGTCTCAGGTCCGTCGTTCCAGGACCGATTATCCCCCCAAGGGGGACCTTGGATCACCCGATCGGGCGCAGAAGTGAGAATCCGGTTCCACATCGTGATGCGCGGGGGACGGCTGGGCCCCTCCCGCCCGGGGGCGGGTCACGGGGGTGCGGCCGCCCCCCGCGCGTCCGAGGTTCCGGGGGCGCCGGATCAGGCCCGGCGGGCGCCCGGCAGCAGGACCGTGCGCAGCGCGCTGATCTCGCGCATCCGCTTCTCGGCCAGGCGGTCGGCGGCGACCGCTGGCGGGACGCCGTCGGAGGCGGCCCGGGTGAAGATCTCCAGGGTGGTGTCGAAGATCCTGGTGGCCTTGTTCTTGGCCCGGTCGAAGTTGAAGCCCTCGATCTCGTCGGCGACCTGGATCACGCCGCCGGAGTTCACCAGGTAGTCCGGCGCGTAGAGGATGCCGCGGTCTGCGAGGTCCTTCTCGACGCCCGGGTGGGCCAGCTGGTTGTTGGCCGCGCCGCAGACGATCGTGGTGCCGGACTCGCCGAGCGCGGCCACCGTGTCGTCGGTCAGCGCGCCGCCCAGGGCGCAGGGGGCGTAGACGTCCAGCCGGGCCTGCAGCAGGGCGGCGGTGTCGGCGACGACCTCCACCTCCGGGTGGGCCGCGCGGACGCGGTTCACGGCGGTCTCGGAGACGTCGGTGATGACGACGGTGGCGCCGTCCGCGACGAGGTGGCCGACCAGGTAGTGGCCGACCTTGCCGACGCCCGCGACGCCGACCCGCTTGCCGCGCAGGGTCGGCTGGCCCCAGCGGGCCTGGGCGGTGGCGCGCATGCCCTGGAAGACGCCGAAGGCGGTCAGGATGGACGAGTCGCCGGCGCCGCCGTGCTCGGGCGAGCGGCCCGTCACGAACTGGGTCTCGCGCGCGATGACGTCCATGTCCTGCACGTAGGTGCCCACGTCGCAGGCGGTGATGTAGCGGCCGCGCAGGGACTCCACGAAGCGGCCGTAGGCACGGAGCATCGCCTCGTTCTTGTCCTTGTTGGGGTCGCCGATGATGACGGCCTTGCCGCCGCCGAGGTCGAGCCCGGCCAGCGCGTTCTTGTAGGACATGCCGCGGGACAGGTTGAGCGCGTCCTCCAGGGCCGCCTCCTCGGAGGCGTACGGGAAGAAGCGGGTGCCGCCGAGGGCCGGGCCCAGCGCGGTGGAGTGGATGGCGATGATCGCCTTGAGCCCGGAGCTGCGGTCGTGGCAGAGGACGACCTGCTCGTGGCCGTCGCCGGGGGCGCCGTCCTGCTCGGTGCGGAAGATCCTGCTGAGCACTCCGGGTGCGGGGTGCGTGGCGGATGTCTGTACGTCGGTCACTGTGGTGACTCCAGTATCGAAGGCCCGCCTGCTGTGGTGCGGGCGCCTAGGGCGAAGCGTAGTCGCGGGAGCGTCGCCGATCCGCCCTCTTGTCCGAGCTTGTCCCGGTGGTCCGAGGAGTGAGACGCAGGGGGGTGCGCGGTGCGGGCGCGAACGGTTCGCGGGCGCGCCCTCCCGGGGCCGGTCGGCGCGTGCGACCATGCAGGACGTGACCGTCGTGCGCACCTCGGTACTGCCGCCCTACGCCGCCCACCTGCGGGTCTACGAGCCGCTGGCCGCCTACCCGGAGTCCGAGCGGGTGCGCTGGCAGGCCTACGCGGCGGAGCACGGCCCGGACGCCGTCGAGGCGGCGCAGCCGGTGGCCGCGGCCGTCCTGGAGGAGCAGCGGGAGGCGCTGGCGGAGCTGGCCGCCCGGACGCCCCGGGCGCTGCCCGAGCGGGAGAGCGGGCGGGCCTACCTGCGGGTGGTGGACGGCGTGCTGTATGTCTGCCCGTGGGCGACCAGGCTGCGCAGCTGGCAGGCGCTGGAGGAGCTGCGGGCGGCCGCGCCGGTGGCGCTGCTGGACACCGCGGTGCCGCCGGTGGCCCGGGCGGCGGCGGAGGCGGACCGGGAGCGCTGGCGGGCCGGCCATCCGGACGCCCGGCCGTGGATCCTGACCAGCCGGTGGGAGGTGCCGGTGCGCTGGTTCCTGCCGTTCGGGGACGAGGACCGCTGTTTCGTGCCGGCGCAGGAGCCGGGCAAACCGGGGCGGGCGGCGGCGCTGTTCTACCTGGTGCCGATGGCGCAGGCGCGCCGCCGGACGGCCCGGGCCTTCCGGGCGCTGCGTGAAGAGGTGCCGGACGGGGAACTGGTCCGGGGGGCGGAGCAGATCGGGCGGTGGCTGGAGGAATTCCATCCGCGCTCGCTGGTGGAGCTGGACTACGGGGGGCTGGTGCATGTGCTGGGGCCGGAACGGCTGTTGGCGGATCGTTCGGCGGGGGAGCTGGAGGAGGGGCTGCGCGCGCTGCGGGCGGGGGACACCGCGCAGGCGCTGCACGCGTACGGGGAACTGACGGCGCGCTGGCGCAGGGTGCTGGCGCTGCGGTACGCGAACTGACGTCCGACCAGCCGTGTATGACTGTAAGAGTCCTATGGCCCGAGCTGGATGACCAAGGTCCCGGTTCGGGTCAATAGCTGTCGAACGTGACACTACTCACCGTTGACGCGAACTTACCCCTATGTGCAAAAATGGGACAACCAGCCCAACTTCACGCGGGCATGCCCACTTTTGGGTGGTTCTGGAGTCGATGCGTGCTTTGCGGGGAAACAGGGGGTCTGGTCCCCTCGTAACCAGGCGTCACGGCCGCGTGACTGCCCGTTATGGGGTGGTCCATCGCCATCCGTCGCTCTTGAACCCGTGAGGGGTCAATTTTGGCGGTTTGGTCGATAGGGCTGGACGGATGGTGTAGTTGTAGACACCAGGACAAGCCGTTCGTCCTATAACCGACTCGGCCCGTCTATGCCATTTCGGGCATCGCGGGCCAAGGTGCAGAATTTGAAGGATAGAACCGCCCTGGTTCGGTTCTCCCGAGGAGGCCGCTCATGACCGCTCGTACCCCTGATGCTGAGCCCCTGCTGACGCCGGCAGAGGTCGCCACCATGTTCCGCGTGGACCCGAAGACGGTCACTCGTTGGGCCAAGGCGGGCAAGCTGACGTCCATTCGCACGCTCGGCGGTCACCGCCGTTACCGCGAGGCGGAGGTGCGCGCTCTGCTGGCCGGGATTCCCGCTCAGCGCACTGAGGCCTGATAGGCCAAAGGCTCTTTAAAGGGGCCGCTTACCGGACTCCGCCGGGTCCGGTAAGCGGCCCCTTTGCCATGCCCGCCCGCCGTGCCCGGGTACTCGGCACAACGTACGGAATGCTGAACTCCGGATAACGATTTGATGCGCATGATGCGGGGGGGATTTACAGTTAATGGCTGTACAATTTTACATATTAAATTAGTGAGGTCTTGGTGAGGGTGGTGCGGGGGTGCTCTCGGGAAAAGATAAGTGACGACCGTCACACCGTCTGTCACTTGTGGTCTGGACCTGGTCCGGGATAAACACCGGACGCCAAAAGCGAGAGGCCCGGGACAACAAGATTTACCGCCCCCCGCCCACCAGCCAGCCCCAAGCCGCCTGTACAACCGAACACCCCCAACACACAGAGTACGCCAAAACAAAA
>NZ_JBHXTQ010000003.1:127550-133675 GCF_042677305.1 Kitasatospora sp. NPDC127121
TAAAACCCCCGCCCCCATACCGCGCCGGGCCGCCCCCGTGCGGGGCGCGCGCCTCCCCCACTGCGGCGATCCCGACGGGACTTGAACCCGCGACCTCCACCTTGACAGGGTGGCGAGCTAACCAACTGCTCCACGGGACCAGAGTTTTCTGATCTCGTTCACTCGCTTGCCGCGCTGCGAACAAGACAGACTGTAGCCCATGGTGGGCCCCCAGGTCGAACTGGCACCTGAGGGCCCCCGAGGAGGCCGCCGCCCAGCTCAGAGCGTGGCCCTGGCAGCCTCCATCGCCTTGGTGATCCGCTTCTCCGACACCGGGCTCGGTGTGCCCAGCGACTGGGCGAAGAAGCTGACCCGCAACTCCTCGATCATCCAGCGGATCGCCAGCACCTCCGCGGACGGCTGCCGGCCGGCCGGCACCGCCGCCAGCAGCTCCCCGTACTCCCGCTGCACCTGCTGGACCTTCAGCAGCTGCTGGGCGTCCCGCTGCGGGTGGTTGGGCAGCGCCTCCAGCCGGCGGTCCACCGCCAGCAGGTAGCGCTTGAGGTCCGGCAGCCGCTGCCAGCCGGTGTCCGTGACGAAGCCCGGGTGCACCAGGGAGGCCAGGTGCAGCCGGATGTCGTTCACCGCGTTCAGCAGCACCGGGCTGCTCACCGACTTCAGCCGGGTCGAGGCCTTGTGGAAGGCGATCAGCGCGGTGGCCGTCTTCAGCGTGGTGTCCGCGGACAGGTCGTACAGGTCCGCCCGCACCTTGTCGTGCAGCGTGCCGAAGGCCGCCTCGTCCCAGGCCGGTCCGCCGGCCAGGGTCATCAGCCGGTCCGTCGCACAGGCCACCACGTCCTCGAAGAGGGCGTTCACCGAGCCGTGCGGGTTGTGCGAGAGCGCCAGCTTCGCCTGGTTGCCCAGCCGGCCCTGGATCGACTTGGCCGGGGAGGTGGTGGTCAGCATCAGCAGCCGGCGGGTGCCCGCCCACATCGACTGCGTCTGCGCCTGCGGGGTGTCGAACAGCTTCACGCCGACCGACTCCCCCTCGTCCACCAGGGCCGGGTAGGCGCGCAGCGAATGGCCGCGCGAGCGCTGCTCGAAGGTGCGCTGGAGCACGGGCAGGCCGCCCGGCCAGGCGGTCAGCCCGCCCTGCTCGATGCCCTGGCCGGAGGCCGCCGAGGACAGCGTCTCCTTGAGCTTCGGCTTGAGCCGCAGCCGCAGCTCCTCCAGGTCCTTGGACTCGGCGAGTTTGCGGCGGCCGTCCACCACCCGGAAGGTCACCTTGAGGTGGTCCGGCACCCGCTCGTCGTCCCAGGCCTCCGGCGGCACGGTGATGGCCGTCAGGCGCTTGAGGGCGTGCTCCAGGGACGGCAGCAACGGCTCCTGGCGGTCCTTCACCGCGCGCAGCGCCGCCTTCGCGAAGTCCGGCGCCGGCACGAAGTTGCGCCGGATCGCCTTCGGCAGCGACTTGATGTACGCGGTGACCAGCTCCGTCCGCAGGCCCGGGATCTGCCAGTCGAAGCCCTCCGCGGTGACCTGGTTGAGCACCGGCAGCGGGATGTGGACGGTCACGCCGTCCGCGTCGCTGCCCGGTTCGAACTGGTAGGTCAGCTGGAAGCGCAGCTTGCCCTGCTGCCAGTGGTCCGGGTAGTCGGCCTCCGTGACGCCGTCCGCGGAGTCGTTGATCAGCATCGACTTCTCGAAGTTGAGCAGGTCCGGCTGCTCGTGCCGGGCCGTCTTCCACCAGGAGTCGAAGTGCCGGGTGGAGACCACGTCCTCCGGCAGCCGGGCGTCGTAGAACTCGAACAGGGTCTGGTCGTCGACCAGGATGTCCCGGCGCCGGGCCCGGTTCTCCAGCTCCTCGACCTCGCCGAGCAGCTTGCGGTTCTCGGCGAAGAACCGGTGGTGGGTCTCCCAGTCGCCCTCGACCAGCGCGTTGCGGATGAACAGCTCGCGGCACAGCTCCGGGTCGATCCGCCCGTAGTTGACCTTGCGCTGGGCGACGACCGGCATCCCGTAGAGCGTCACCCGCTCGTACGCCAGGACGGCTCCGGCCTTCTTCTCCCAGTGCGGCTCGCTGTACGTCCGCTTGATCAGGTGGCCGGCCAGCGGCTCCACCCACTCCGGCTCGATCTTGGCGTTGATCCGCGCCCACAGCCGGGACGTCTCCACCAGCTCGGCCGACATCACCCAGCGCGGCGGCTTCTTGAACAGGCCCGAGCCCGGGAACACCGCGAACCGGGCGCCGCGCGCGCCGCCGTACTCGCGCTTCTCCACGTCGAACAGGCCGATGTGGGAGAGCAGGCCGGCCAGCAGCGACTGGTGGATCCGGTCGGCGTCCGGCTCGGCGTCCTCGTGCGGCTCCTCGATGGTGACGCCCAACTGCTTGGCGACCGTGCGCAGCTGGGTGTAGATGTCCTGCCACTCCCGTATCCGCAGGTAGTTGAGGAACTCCGCCTTGCACATCCGGCGGAAGGCCGAGGAGGACAGCTCGCGCTGCTGCTCCCGGACGTAGCGCCACATCGCCAGGTAGGACAGGAAGTCGGAGGTCTCCGAGTTGAACCGGCGGTGCCGCTCGTCGGCGGCCTGGCGCTTCTCGGCGGGGCGCTCGCGCGGGTCCTGGATGGACAGCGCGGCGGCGATCACCATCACGTCGCGCACGCAGCCGTTCTTGTCGGCCTCCAGCACCATCCGGGCCATCCGCGGGTCCACCGGGAGCTGGGCCAGTTGGCGGCCGAGCGCGGTGAGGCGCTTGCGCGGGTCCTTCTCGTCCGGGTCCAGCGCGCCCAGCTCGTGCAGCAGGTGCACGCCGTCCTTGATGTTGCGGGAGTCCGGCGGGTCCAGGAACGGGAAGGCGGCGATGTCGCCGAGGCCCGCCGCCGTCATCTGCAGGATCACCGAGGCCAGGTTGGTGCGCAGGATCTCGGCGTCGGTGAACTCGGGGCGGGAGAGGAAGTCCTCCTCCGAGTACAGCCGGATGCAGATGCCGTCGGAGGTGCGGCCGCAGCGGCCCTTGCGCTGGTTGGCGCTGGCCTGGCTGACCGCCTCGATCGGCAGCCGCTGCACCTTGGTGCGGTGGCTGTAGCGGGAGATCCGGGCGGTGCCCGGGTCGATCACGTACTTGATGCCGGGGACGGTGAGGCTGGTCTCGGCGACGTTGGTGGCGAGGACGATCCGGCGGCTGCCGGAGCGCTGGAACACCCGGTGCTGCTCGGCCGAGCTCAGCCGGGCGTACAGCGGCAGGACCTCGGTGGACTTGAGTTTCAGCTTGTCCAGGGCGTCGGCGGTGTCGCGGATCTCGCGCTCGCCGGAGAGGAAGACCAGGATGTCGCCCGGGCCCTCGGCCTGGAGCTCCTGGGCCGCTTCGCAGATCGCCTGGATCTGGTCCCGGTCGCGGTCGGCGTCCGTCGCGTCGTCGTCCTCGTCCAGGTCGTCGACGAGCGGGCGGTACCGGACCTCCACCGGGTAGGTGCGGCCGGAGACCTCGACGATCGGGGCGTCGTTGAAGTGCCGGGCGAAGCGCTGCGGGTCGATGGTCGCGGAGGTGATCACGACCTTGAGGTCCGGTCGGCGCGGGAGCAGCTGCTTGACGTAGCCGAGGATGAAGTCGATGTTGAGGCTGCGCTCGTGCGCCTCGTCGATGATCAGGGTGTCGTACTGGAGCAGTTCGCGGTCGGTCTGGATCTCCGCGAGCAGGATGCCGTCCGTCATCAGCTTGACCAGGGTGTCCTGGCCGACCTGGTCGGTGAACCGGACCTTCCAGCCGACCGCCTCGCCCAGCGGGGTGCGCAGCTCCTCCGCGACCCGCTCGGCGACCGTACGGGCGGCGATCCGGCGCGGCTGGGTGTGGCCGACCAGACCGCGCACGCCGCGGCCCAGCTCCAGACAGATCTTCGGGATCTGGGTGGTCTTGCCGGAGCCGGTCTCACCCGCGACGATCACCACCTGGTGGTCCCGGATGGCCGCCAGGATCTCGTCCTTCTTCTGGCTGACCGGCAGCTCGGCGGGATAGCTGATCGGTGGGACGGCACCGCGGCGCTGCTCGACCAGCAGCTCGGCGCGGTCGATGTCGGCGGCGATCTGGGCGGCGACCTTCTGCCGGGCCTCGGGCTTGCGGACCCGACGGGCCTCCTCCAGTCGGCGCCCGATCCGCACCTGGTCGCGCAGGGTCAGCTCGGGCAGGCGGGCGGCCAGCTCACCGATACCGGGACCCTCGGCGGGTGCGGGGGCGGACTGGACTGCGGGAGAACTCACTGCGGGCATCCCTCTAGGTTCGCAAGGAGGTACGGCGGCGCGCACCTCGGTTTTCGAGCCTCTCCAGTGTCACAGCCACCGGCGGCCGAGCGCGAACGGCGGGCCCGGGTGCCGGTGGCGTCGGGCCGGACGGCTCCGGGCCGGGCCAGGCAACGGTTCGCGGCGGTTTCGGGCTCTGGGGGTTGAGGAGGTGCTCATGGGAGCCCAGAAGACCGCGAGGGACGAGGAGTTCCGCGCGTTCACCGGCAGCGCGTGGACGCGGCTGCTCAGGACGGCGTACCTGCTCGCGGGGGACAGGCACACCGCCGAGGACCTGGTCCAGCAGGCCCTGGAGCGGGCGTACGTCGCCTGGAGCCGGGTCCGGGCGGCCGACGACCCGCACGCCTACGTGCGCCGGATCCTGATCAACGAGCACGCCCGGCGGTTCCGCCGCCGAGCGGCCGAGGACCTGGTCACCGCCGTCCCCGACCGGGCCGCACCCGAGGGCCCCGACGGCTACGCGCGGCTGGACGAACGGGCGGCGCTGCTCACGGCCCTCGGCACACTGCCGCCCCGGCAGCGGCAGGCCGTCGTGCTGCGGTACTGGGAGGACCTCACCGAGACCCAGACCGCCGCGGCGATGGGCTGCTCGGTCGGGACGGTGAAGAGCCAGGCGGCCAGAGGCCTGGCCAAGCTGCGGGAGGCCTCCTCACTCAACGGGCTGGCGAGCATCGGAGGCGGAAGATGAGCAACGAGGGCAACGTGGGCGGCGAGGGCGCCATGGGCAACGTGGGCGGTGCGGGCGGCGAGGACACGGTCGGGGCGGGGGCCGGGGGCGCGGCCGGCGCCGAGGCCGCGGCGGCGCGCGTCCTGGGCGAGCTGGCCGGAAGCGTCGAGATCGGGGCCGTCCCGTACGACCGGCTGGTCGCCGGGGGGCGGCGCCGGCTGCGGCGCCGGCGGCTGCTGACCAGCGGGGCGGTGGCGGTGCTGGTCGCGGCGGCCGTCATCGGGGGGACGGCGCTCGGCGGGCTCGGGCGGGGGCGGGGGCCGGGCAACGCGGCCGACGCGGGGGCGGTGGTGGCGGACGCCTCGACCGTCACCGCCGCGGAGGCCGCCGGGGCCGCCGCGGGCACCGCGGGCACCACCGCGACACCGACCGCTCCCGCGCGGGATCCGTTCACCCCGGTCCGGGTCGTGGTCGGCCACGGCACCACGAACGGCAGGCAGTGGCAGGCGTGGGCCGCGTTCTGGCCGGCGGCCGCCACCAAGGAGGACGCCCTCCGACAGGCCCGGCTGATCTGGGAGGACCGGCACGCGGCCATCCCGCAACTGCCGGAGACCACCCGGGCGGACATCGACCGGAGCTGGCGCCCGGACGTGGACCTGGTGAACCTCTACGCCACCGTGGACGGGCAGCGCCAGGTCGACGACGCGATGCACGACACCCCCGCCCCGGGGGTGCCGGACGGGGCGATCATCGACCGGGCCACCTCCGGAGGAGGGACGATGCTCGGGTTCAAGGGCGGGGAGCTGGGCGCCTCACCGGTGGTGATCGCCGGGGTCCGGCCCCGGGTCGCGAAGATCGTGGTCACCTGGGACACCGGCGGCATCAGCGAGTCGGCGCCGGTCGCCCTCGGGGACTCCCCGACGCGCTGGTACGCGATCGCCAGGAAGCCGGGCGCCCAGGCCCGCACGTTCACGTACTACGCGGCGGACGGCTCCGTGCTGGGCACCGACGCCAGCTGGTTCCGCTCCTACTGAACCCGCCCGGCGTGCCGGTCTCGACGCCGCCCGCGCGACCGGCCCACCTCCCCCTCGGGGGGGGGGGGCCCGCCCCCCGGGGGGGGGGGGGGCACGATCCCGGGGGCGATGAGGCTCCAGCCGTCGAAGAAGCGGGTGAACTCGGGGAG